>JAFEEP010000266.1 GCA_018241045.1 Pseudomonadota bacterium
CAAACCCTAGGTGAAGAAGAATGGGGTCATGTCGCCCTCTCGCTCGTCCAGCTCTGCGTGAGAAACACAGAACTGGAAAACCTTCATTCCGGCATTTTCCCAGCCAGTGAATCCGGCGACTATGCCGACGTAAAGGTTGTCTCCCCTTATGGAGAGATTCCCTGGACGAACCTCTCCCGCATTTCCGATGCCGAGATGCGCGAATTGATGATTGAGATCACCAACAAGGTCTTCACCTATCTGATGAACATCGACGCGCTCGCCAATGTATTCACCACCCGCAAGTGGCAAATTCCTCAGCTCGACGCAGGGCTTGTCGCGACGGCTAACCGCTACCGGCAGCATTTGCCCAAAGATCCAACCTGAGCCTTTAGCTTTGAAGCGGCCGAGGTATCCGTTCCCCGGTCTTCAGCGCCCTGGCGCTGCGAGAGCGTGAGGGGGTTCGAGGGTGTCGCGGGGGGCTCCAATTGTTCCTGGCACATGATTGAAAAGACAGTCCGTTTGGGGTAATCATGGTCAGGGCGAGGAGACCCTCGATGGACCATGACCACTACGGACTGGATGGGAGGCCGATTTATCCTCGGCCCGGCCACTTTGACCACGTAACGGGCCTGCAACTCCCGACTTTCCGTGGCAAATCTGGCGGCTATGGCCGTGGTCCAACTATCTTCCTCGTGATCCTGATGATCGTTGCAGGTTCTGGACTTGCTTTTGCGTCGCGTCTGTTTGGCTAACTTCTAGCTCCGGCGTTTCGCAACATGGAGGTGATCCCGGGCGGGATCATCAGGGAACCGCTCGAAGTCGACAGCATAGGCGCTTCCCAAACGGCTTTTGACCTTTTCCGCCCATTGCTCGCCTTGCTCGTTCGAGATGTTGTTGCCGCGAAAATCGAGCGCGCGATTGTCGTAATGTGCTGACCCTGCCTTGTGCTGGGTGCTGTCGTTGCCCGAAGTCACCACGGGCGTGGGCAGGCCAAGGGCGCGCGCTTCCTCGGCGACAACGCCCATCGCCGGAACCAGCGCGCCATCCATATGGCCGAGGCGCGCGCCGGGCTTGACCTTAATGCCAAGATCCTTGGCGAGAGCCGCGCCGTCGACCGGCCCATGGGGGACGGCCATGAGAGTGCCGCCTTCGAGCGGTGTAGGCACAAGCGCGGGGGCATCAGGTTCGGCGGGCAGGCGCGGCGTGCCGGGCATGCCGAGATCGCCGTTCGACCCCAGCACCCCTGAACCAGCAATCCCTGCGACGTCGCTCAGTTCGTTGATACGATGGGCGCGAAGATCGCCCATCAGGTCGTCCATCAGATAGGCAATGGCCTGGTCGCGGCGCGAAAGGTCGCGGTAGTCGAGCCGCGGGTTGGACAAGTCCGGCAGATGCCATTCGGGATGCTCGCGCTGCAGCGTTTCGTAGCGATCCTGGATGAGGTTCGACATATCGCTCGACACTTGGAAGCCATGCGTCTCGGCGTAGCTCGCCTCCGACATCATCCGGCTGCCGATCTCGCGGTAGCGCGCTGCAGCCGCCCGCCGTTCCTCGGCTTCCGAGGTGCGCCAGTCGGTTCCATCGGTGCTGGTGCGCGAGCGCGAATGATCGGTGTAATCGGAGTTCTGGTTGTAAGTGCCAGACGACTGGACATCGCCGCTCGAGCCGCTGACAACCACGCGGTTGCTGGTTTCGTCCGACTTGTCGGTTCCCCGGGTGGTCTGGTTCGTTGCCGATCGCTCGGTTCCGGCGCTTGCCCCGTCACCGCTTTCTCGCCGACCCGAAAAGCCTCCGGACAGAGACGCTGAAACCCCGCTTCCCGCTTCGGATTCGAGTGGCGTTCCCACTGTACCGGTGCCGGTAAGTGACAGGCTTGTGCCGAACGTGCGCCGATCGAAGTTGTTCGACGAGCGATTGTTCCCCTCGCGGAGGATGAGGTCGTTGTTGGTGACCTCGCGGGTCGAACTGCCTGAGGCGCCTTCGACCACGACGTTGCCGCCGATATTGTGGGTGTCCGACGCCCGCGAGCCGTTCTCGCGGCGCGAGCCCGATACGTCGCTGGTCGCGGTGACTGCGCTGCCGAACCGGCCCTTCGAACTGGTCCAGCTGGTCGAGGTGCCGTCTTCGATCTTGTCGGCCTCGTTCATGTACCACTGTCCCTGCGAGCGCAGGTCCGAGGCGTAGCCTCGCGTCATGGTCGGCTTGAACGGCAACTGCGAGATCGCGGCATTGGTGTCGATCACCGTATGGCCCGAGCCATATTCGTTGAACATGCGGCCATCGGCTTCGCGGAAGCCCGAATGCGCGCTTCCCGCGAGCAGGTTCGGCGCCGTGTTCCACTGCGACATCTGGCGATTGTCGGCATTGAGGTTGCCGTAGCTGACGTCGCCATAGGCATAGTTGCCCGTGGTCCGCTCGAGCGCGGCGGCATCCGAACCCGCCTGGACCGGCGCCAGCATCGAGCCGAGGTTGTTCGCGACCGACATGGTACCGCGCATCACCATCAGCGCCAGTACCGGCACCGACATCATCAGGAACCCCGCCATGGTGGCGACGTCCTGGTTGACAGCATCGATGCCCGCCCAGTTAGCGAGGTTCACGCTGCCGGCGGCGAGCGCATTGGTCTGGCTCGCAAGCCGGTCCATGATGAACGAGTGGATGAGGACGTATATCGGTCCCCAGGCCGAGAGGTAGAAGAAGCCCGAGAAGTAGCCCTTGAGCGTCGCGATCCCGGTGCGCGGGAAGAGCAGCAGCGGAAAGACGATCGGGAACAGCGCATAGAACACCACGGTCAGCACGACGCCAAGCACCGGGATCCAGATCAGCCCCTGCTCGGCCGCGGTCGTCATCGCGTTACGCGTCTGGGTGTCGGCGCGCTGGAGCGCGAAGGAATCCGCGTCGGCGTTCCCGAAATCGAGCTGCGCGGCCTCGAAGGCATCGACCATGCTCTTCTGCTTGAAGAACTGGTTCCGGGTCATCGCCGTGCCGGTCAGGAGCTGCGAGACCACCGGTACATCGGCGGCGAGCTTGGCCCCGGCGGCGGCCTGGGTGAGCTTGGGATACATGGTGTGGGCAAAGGGCAGAGCGTAGGCATTGATTTGCGCATCCCACTGGTTGTTGATCAGCGTCCAGGCCTCGGCGCAGGTCTTTCCCTCGATGTCGACCGTGCCCGCACCCGTGTCGGTGAGGTACTTCATCCCCCGGTTGGTCGCAGCGTTGACCCCGAGCTCTGCCCAGAGGTCGGGCGCTTCGCTCAGCAGTTTCAGGCTCTTGGTGCCGAGCAGGATATCGTAATAGGCGCATTGCTTGAGATAGCCGTCGACGTTCGCCTTGAAGACCGGATCACGGATCTCGAAGCCGCGGACCTTGTCCCACATCCGCGCGCCATAGACGAAACCGCCGGTCGAGTAATTGAGCGCCGCGGGCATGACGAAGACCGTCTCGGCGGTGCGGGTCAGGTAGTCGCTGACCTGGCTGGTGAACGAGGCCATCGCGGCAAGGCCGATCGGCACGTTGGCCACCGTCGCGGGGGCCAGCCCCGGGTTGACGCGGTCGGTGACCTTCACGGTCACGGTCGGGACCATCAGCACGAGATAGATGAGTGTCGACTGGATGAACCAGCGAAACCACGCCCGCCAGTCGAGATCCATGGCGGTGACAAGCAGCGCGTAAATCAGCCCCATCACCATGCACACGCGGATCAGCGCCTTGAACCCGCCCGAGCCAGTCCAGGCGGCGATCGCGTTGAAGGTGTTGACGAGGTAGTCGCCGCCCCCGACCGTGAAGACCTCGAGCATGAGGGGTGCCTTCCTTCGTCGCGGTCTACTGGACCTGTTGGTTGAGGGTGCGTGAGAAGCGCAGCGCCGCCGACATCTGCGGGGAGAGCTGCGTGCGCAGGGTCTTCTCCAGCATCTGCGTGCGCTGGATCAGCGCGAAGGTCTGGTCGAAGCGCTGCGAGGTGCGAGCGGCGATCCCGAGGAAGTTTCGCCGGGTCTCGTAAAGCCCCTCGCGCCACTCGCGTAAGCTATCCGCGTCCGCCCCGTTGAAGTCCGAGCGTGCGTTCACCGCCATGTCGATGAACCGCATGGTCATGGTGGTGACGAGATCGACCGCGACGATTTCCGAAAGGTCGTTGATCTCCTGCGCGGAGATACCGAACTCGGCCGCAGCGCTCACGGTGATGATCTTGTAGACCGGGACGCTTGCCATGCCGAGGAGCTGCACCTCGGCCGGGGTCAGCGAAGCGCCGGGATCGCGCACCTTCAGCGCCATGCTCTCGATCAGGGTGCGGACCCGCGCCTTGATCGCCGCATTGGGGCCGATCACCATGTCGGTCTCGGTGGGCGCCATGCATTTGGTGGTATCGCCCCCGCAGTTCCAGTACTTGTGCGGGGTAGCCGAGGTGCCATCGAGCATGGCGCTGATCAGCGCCGGATCAGCCGGGCCGATGAATTGCACCCGCGGTTTGCCGCCCGAGCCCTGCGGGTCGTAGATCACGGTGCCGACCAGCGTCATCAGGAACTCTCGGAACTGGGTGTCGAACCCGCCGTACTTCTTGCCGAGCGCCTCCCAGGTGTAGTTGTTCGGCATCCCGGCCTGTTCCTTCATGTCCGGGTCGGAATTGGCAGCTTTCAGCGCCTCACGCTGGCCGCCGTTGTTGCATTGCTGGCGCGCGCGGGCCCAGTCGGAGACCGCGCCCTGGCTGTTGGCGATCGCCTCGCAGATGACCGAGGAGGCCGTGTCGGTCTTGGGCCAGAGCCCGCCGACCAGCGCCTGCGCGGTCTCGCACGACGAGATATTCATCTGGTTCATCTGCTGAACCTTCTGGGCAAGCTCATCCATGACCTTGCCGATCTCGGGCGAGATCGTGTCGATCGCCAGCTTGAAGGCGAAGCCCAAGGCATTGTTGGCCGTGGCCTTGAGCATGGCGACGAGTTCGGCGGTGTTGATGAACGAGAAGCTCCCGGCAAAGAGGTCGATGCCGCCGCAGCCAGCGCGCGCATGGGGCAGCTGGATATTGAAGGGCTGGATGTTCTTCTGGGGGAAGCGCGACCAGACCGAACCCATCGAGTAGTAGCCCGCCGACTGGCCCTGGTAGGCGCTGGGGCCAGTGACATTGGCCTGGGCTCCCATGTCCGACATGAAACTCTGCATCTCGCCCTCAACCCCGGCCGCGGCGGGGGCTGGCGACGCGAGCAGGACGGCCACGCCGAGCACGGTGCCAAGCGCGCGGCGCGAGACCTGAGCAAGCCGCGCGCGCATCAGTAGTCGCTCCCGGGCTGGACCTGGGTCAATTGGAACACGCGGTCCATGATCTCGTCCTGGCTGAGGATGCCGTAGCCGATCGGCATCGGCTGCTTGGTGACGGAATCGAACAGCACCAGCGCCGGGACCTGCCGCTCGGTGCCCATGCCGAGCTTCTCGTACTGCCCGCTATCGACCATGTAGCCGGGGAAGGTCGCCGACGGGCCGCCGTCCATCGAGACCGCGAGAACGGCGAGCCCGAACTTGTCGCTGACCGCTTTGAGGATCGGCGAGAAGATGTCGCAGGCGCCGCAGCTCGAGGAGAAGAAGTAGAACACCCCATATCGCTGCGAGAGCGCACCCATTACGCGATCGCGGTCGCTCTTGCGCTGGTCGATCCACGCGCGCTTGCCAAGCGTCGAGACCGGGCGCTGGAGTGTGTAGTCGAGCCCGGGATCCTGCCACAGCGCGCGTTGCCACACGTCGGCGAACATCGAGGAGCGGTCGAGCTGCTCGCGCTGGAAGCGCACATAGGCAGTGACGTTTTCCGGGCTCGGCTCGAGGATCGCGCGCGCCTTCAGTTCCTCAAGCTGGGTACCGATTGCGGCAAGGCGCTCTCGCGCCGGGGGCTGCGCAGTAGCAGCGGCCTTGCGCGGCTCCTCCTTGGGCTTCTCGCAGTAGAACCAGGTCCCGAGCTTGCGCTCCTTGCAGTAGAGCGCGTCCTCGGTCTGCTTGACCTCGACGCCGTCCTCATTGGCAGCGTGAAGCGGGGCCGTGCCGGAAAGCGTCAGGCTGACGCCCAGGCACAGGGCGGCAATGCGGCGTCTGTACATATGGCGGGGGTTCATGATCCGCTCCTCTCGAATTCCTTGATCAGTGACATGAAGACAGCGAGGTCGAGCAGGCGGCGACCGCCATCGAGCATTCGCACCAGCGCGTGGGTGAACGGGGTGAGCGCCGCAGTGCCAGTCTCGCTCAGAGTGTAGGTGCCGCAGCCCTGCGCGACCCAGCCCCGGCCGAGCATCGCATCGAGCGGCCCCTTCAGCGCGCGGGCGCGCACCGGCCGGTCGAACCAGACCGAGAGCTCGGCCGCCAGTTCGCCCACACCTTGCGGCGCGCGGCGGGAAAGCGCCATGCCGAGGAAGAACTCGACCATGCTTATGTCGGCAAGCGCGCCGACGGCGCTGAGCGGGATGACCGTGGCGCCAGGTGCTGAAGGGGGCGAGGTGCCCCCGCCGTTACGGCTTGTGGGCGGCATAGTAGGCCTCGATCTTTGCCTGGATCTCGATGAGCGTGGCGGCCTCGTCGGGGAGCTTCGCCGCGTCGACGAATTCCGCGTAGATCTCCCGGAAATCCATCACCGAGAGGTCGAGCTGCTGGAATTCGAAGATCGTGAACCCGTCGCAGAGCGGCTTTTTCGGCGTGCCCCAGGTCTTGCCGATCTGCGGGCGGCCCTGCTCCTGGAGGATCCGGCTGATCTTCGAGAGGAAGCAGCAATAGACGTCGCGCTTGGTAAGGCAGATGCCAAGGAAGCTCGACGAGCAGTACGTGCCGATCTTGTGGCACAGGCCGGCATCGTCTTTCTGGTCGAGCAGGACCTCGGAGGGGCTGCACAGTAGCGGGGTGAGGAGCGGCACGCCTTTGCCAGAGCAGCAATTGGCGAGCCCGAAGACCTTGTGCGCGCAGCTTTCGGCGGTGCCCTTGAACAGGGTCAAGGTGCTTTCGTCGAATTCGGCGTTGGCCTGGCCGAGCGCGTTCAGCGCCACGACCGCATCCTTGAACTCGTCGGAG
>JAFEEP010000267.1 GCA_018241045.1 Pseudomonadota bacterium
AGCGCGTGGCGATTGCCCGCGCGGTGATCGGCCGTCCCGAACTGTTGATCGCGGACGAACCGACCGGCAACGTCGATCCCGACATGGCAGTCAAGCTGCTCCGCTTGTTCGAGGCGCTCAATCGCCTGGGGACGACGGTGGTGGTTGCCACTCACGATGTCCACCTGCTCAAGAAGGTGCCGGATTCGCTGATCATGCGGCTCGACAAGGGGCGGCTGTCCGACCCGACCGGGGTGCTGCGCTATCCCCCGCGGCCCGCGCCCTTCACGCGCGAGGTGGAATAGGCCGATGGCGCTCAACCTGCCGACCATGTTGTTCGATCGCCTCAACCGCGGGTCGGTGGGCGATGCCCGGCTGATCCGCCATGCCCGGTTGTCGGGGCCGATGCCGTGGGTGATCGCGATCATGGTCGCCTTGACGGTGATCGCCGCGGCCGCAGGCCTTGCCTTGAGCAACACTGCGCGATCGGCCTCTGATGAGTTGTCGGGCGGAATTACCGTCCAGGTGGTCGAAGCCAACCCGGTCGAGCGCGATCGCCAGGCTCGCGCCGCGACCCAGCGGCTCAAGGATACGCCGGGGGTGACCGACGCCCACCAGGTCTCGCAGGACGAGGTCGAGCGGCTGATCGAGCCGTGGCTGGGTGCGCGGGTGGGCGACGATCAGGAAATCCCGGTTCCGGCATTGATCGACGTGCGGTTGCGCGAACGGATCGATGGCGAGACTCTGGGCGCGCTGCGACGACTGGTGCGTGAGGTGGCGCCTGCGGCGCGGGTCGATGCGCAGTCGACCTGGCTCAGGCCCGTATTCGGGGCGATCGATTCGCTGCGCTGGCTGGCGCTGGCGCTGGTTGTGCTGCTGGGGTTCGCTCTGGCCGCGGCGGTGTTGCTTGCAGTGCGCAGCGCGCTGGGGGTCAATCGCGACACGATCGAGATCGTGCACCTGCTTGGCGGAACCGACACCCAGGTCGCGCGGATATTCCAGCGCTCGGTCGGGTTCGATGCGTTGGGCGGCGGAGTGTTCGGGCTGCTGATCGGGCTGGTCGTGGTGCTGTTCTTCGGGCGGCGTTTTGCCGATCTCGGTGCCGGGCTGGTCGGTGGCGGCGCCCTGCACTGGTACGATTGGGCGCTGCTCGGCCTGGTTCCTGCCGTGGGCGTCGTGCTGGCGATGATCACGGCGCGCCTCACCGTGCTGCGCGCCTTGCGGCGGATGCTCTGATAAGGCCCGATGCGATGATTCGCCGCCTGTTCTCCGTCGTGATGATTGTCTGGTTGCTCGGCTTCGTGCTGTTCGCGGTCCTGCTTCCGCAACCGGTGGGCACGGCGAACACCGATGGGGTCGTGGTGCTGACCGGCGGCAAGGGCAGGATCGACCGCGGGCTTGAGGCGTTGCGTCAGGGCTGGGCCAGGCGCCTGCTCGTCTCGGGCGTGGGGCGTGAGGTCAAGCCGCGCGAGTTCGCGGCCGAATACAGCATCAATCCCGCGCTGCTCTCATGTTGCGTCACCCTGGGTTACAAGGCGGTCGATACGCAATCGAACGGCACCGAAACCGCCGACTGGGTGCGCGCCGACAGGGTGCGCTCAATCCGGTTGGTGACCAGCGACTGGCATATGCGCCGCGCGGCGCTCGAACTGCGGCGCGCCTTGCCCGGCGACATCGTCATCATCGAGGATGCGGTGCCGACCCACCCCAACCTTTGGGCGCTGTTCCTCGAATATCACAAGTGGCTGGCACGGCTGACCGCTCCGGTATGGGATTGGGATTGACCATGCGTTTGCTGCGCAGCCTGGCCTTCTATGCAGCGTTCTACGGCGGTAGTCTGCTGATCGTGAGCGCCTGCGTGTTCACGCTGTTCTTTGCTTCGCGCCAGCGGTTCCGTCGCACGGTCCACAGCTGGTCGGCGTGGCAGCGGATCTGCTGCCGCACCCTGCTGGGGATCACCCCCCGGGTCGAGGGTTCGCTGCCGACCGGCCCGGTACTGGTCGCGCTGAAGCACGAAAGCTTCTTCGAGGCGATCGACCTGCCGCAGGTGCTCGACACGCCGGGCGTCTTCGCCAAGGTCGAACTGATGCGGATCCCGCTGTGGGGCCTTGCCGGGCGGCGCTATGGCCTCGTCTCGGTCGAGCGCGATCAGGGCGCGCGGGCATTGCGCCATATGCTCGCGGAGGCGCGGGCGCTGACCGCGGAAGGACGGCCGCTGGCGATCTTCCCCGAGGGCACCCGGGTTCCGCACGGAACCCAGCCAGAACTCAAGTCGGGTTTTGCCGGGCTCTACAAGCTGCTCGGCCTGCCGGTGATCGCCGTGGCGATCGATTCAGGGCCACTTTATCACCGGCTGATCAAGCGCCCCGGGGTGATCACCTACAAGCTGTCGGAGCCGATACCGCCGGGCCTGCCGCGCGCCGAGGCGGAGGCGCGGGTCCACGCCGCGATCAACGCGCTCAACCAGCCGTGACCAGCACCGAGCGCCGCTCGCCGCTCGACGTTCTGGGGCCGGGCCTTGTCACCGGCGCGGCCGACGACGATCCGTCAGGCATCGGCACCTACAGCCAGGTCGGCGCACAGTTCGGCTATGGCCTGGCCTGGGTGATGCTGTTCAGCTATCCGCTGCTCGCCTCGATCCAGTTGATCTGCGCGCGGATCGGTAGCGTCACCGGACACGGTATCGCCCACAACCTTCGTCGACACTATCCGCTGCCGCTGCTGTGGATGGCAATGACGCTGCTGCTGGTCGCGAACGTGGTCAACCTTGGCGCCGATCTGGGCGCAATGGCGGCGGCACTCGCCCTGGTGCTGCCGGGACCGATCGTTGTCTATACCGTGATGTTCGCGGTCATTTCGATCGTGCTCGAGGTGGTGGTCAGCTATGCTCGCTACGAAAGAATCCTCAAATGGACCACGATTTCGCTGTTCGCCTACATTCTCGTGCCATTCGTGGCGGACCTGTCGTTTCGCGATGTCCTGACCGGCCTGCTCGCCCCCCATTTCCGGCTCGAGCGTGATGAGACCATGGCCTTGGTCGGGCTGCTTGGCACTACGATCAGCCCTTACCTGTTCTTCTGGCAGGCGGGGCAGGAGATCGAGGAACAGCACCGCCTGCACGAACGTCCGCTCGGCATCTTTCCGCGCCATGCCGGCGCCGGGCTACGCAAGATCCGCACAGACACGCTGGTCGGCATGGCGGTGACCCATCTCACTGCGCTGGCGATCATTATCGCAACCGCGGCGACGCTGCACAAGCACGGCATCACCCAGATCACCTCGGCCGATCAGGCTGCCCAGGCCCTGCGGCCGATCGCGGGTGAACTGGCCTTCACGTTGTTTGCGATCGGGATCGTCGGCACCGGACTGCTGGCGGTTCCGATCCTCGCCGGGTCGGCCGCCTATGCCGTTTGCGAGACAAACCAGTGGGTCGAAGGACTGGATCGCAAGCCGCGCGAGGCCAAGGCGTTCTATGGGGTGATCTCTGCGGCAACACTCGCCGGACTGGGGATCAACTTCCTCCAGATCGATCCGATGCGCGCGCTGTACTGGTCGGCAGTGGTCAACGGCCTGCTCGCACCCCCGCTGATGGTCGTGACCATGCTGATCGCCCGCAACCCGCGGATCATGGGTCGGCTGGCGATTTCGCCGCGATTGCAGTTCGGGGGCTGGGTTGCGACGATCGTGATGTCGATTGCCGGGGTGATGTTCCTGCTTTCCTAACCCCCGTGATCGCTGCGCCCGAAGTCGGGGCGGGCGTCGTCCTGCCCTTCCTCGATGATCGAGCGGCGGATCGCGCGGGTGCGGGTGAAGTGATCGAACAACTGATCGCCGTCGCCCACCCGGATCGCGCGTTGCAGCGCGGTCAGGTCCTCGGTGAAGCGCTGGAGCATATCGAGCACGGCATCCTTGTTCGACAGGAACACGTCGCGCCACATCGTCGGGTCCGAAGCGGCGATGCGGGTGAAGTCGCGGAAGCCGCCGGCCGAATACTTGATCACCTCGCCCTGGGTCACGCCTTCAAGGTCATCGGCGGTGCCGACGATGGTATAGGCGATCAGGTGCGGAAGGTGGCTGGTGATCGCCAGCACCAGATCGTGGTGCTGAGGGTCCATGATCTCGATCTTGGCGCCCAGTGCCTCCCAGAAGGCGGAGAGCGCGGCAACCTTGGCCGGATCGGCCCCTTCGGGCGGGGTGATGATGCACCAGCGCTGCTGGAACAGCGTGGCAAAGCCCGCGTCAGCGCCGGATCGCTCGGTCCCGGCGACGGGGTGCGCGGGGATCACCACGTTGTGCGGCAAGGCTGCCGACAGGGCGCGGGCGACGGTCTGCTTGGACGAACCGACATCGCTGACCAGCGCATCGGTCGGTAGGGTAGGGGCGATCGCCTCGGCCGCCGCGCCCATCGCGCCGACCGGCACGCACATGATGACGAGCTGCGCATTGCGCACCGCTTCGGCGGCGCTGTCGCAGACCGTGCCGACCAGCCCGCGTTCGGCGGCGCGGGTGCGGGTCGCCGGATCGGCGTCATAGCCGGTGGTGGTCACGCCGGGCAGGTGATCGCGCACCGCCAGCCCGATCGAACCGCCCAGCAAGCCAAGGCCGATGATCGCAATCCGCTCAAAACCCATCACGCCGCCTCCGCCAGTTCGCGCAGGATCGTCGCAATCGCGTCCATGTCGGCGCGCTGGCCGATAGTGATGCGCAAGGCCTGGGCCAGTCCCTGGCCTGGCAGCCAGCGCACGATATAGCCGCGCTCTGCCAGCCCCTTGTACGCTGCCTCGCCGCTCAACCTGCCCTCGAACAGCACCAGCACGAAGTTCGCTTCGCTTGGCACTGTGCGCAACCCGTGGTTGCCCAGCGCCTCGATCGCGGCGACGAAGCGGGTGCGCTCGGCGGCGTTGTGGAGGCGGGATTGTTCGACGAAGCCCTGGTCGCCCAGCGCCGCCAGTGCGGTCGCTTGCGCGGAATTGCTGACGTTGAAGGCGCCGCGAATGCGATTGAGGACATCGACGATTTCCGCCGCCCCGGTTCCCCAGCCAACCCGCTCCCCGGCAAGGCCATAAGCCTTGGAAAAAGTCCGCGTTACCAGTACGTTGGCGTGCCGGGCCGCGAGCTCGAACGAGCCGTCGTCGTCCCGCGGATCGACATATTCGGCATAGGCCTGATCGAGCACCAGCAGGACGTCGGCAGGCAGCCCGGCATGAAGTCGCGCGATCTCTGCGCGGGGCAGGAAAGTGCCGGTCGGATTGTTGGGATTGGCGAGCAGGACCACCCGGGTTCGTTCGTTCACCGCGCCCAGCAATGCGTCGACATCATTGCCATAGTCTTTCGCCGGGGCCTCGACCGGGGTGGCACCGCAGCGCCGCGCGACGATCTCGTAGAGCGAGAAGGCGTACTGCGAATAAAGTACCTCGTCGCCCGGTCCGGCAAAGGCCCCGGTAGCGGTGTGGAGCAGTTCGCCCGAACCGGTGCCCATGACGATCAGCGCGGGATCGATTCCGTGCAGACGCCCGATCGCCGTGCGCAGCGCGGTGCTGTCGCCATCGGGATAGAGCGAGGGAACTTGCGCATTCGCCCGCGCGGCCAGCGCGGCGGAGCTGCTCCCCAGCGGGTTCTCGTTGGCGGACAGTTTGACCAGCGGTCGCCCGTCGGCACCCGCGCTCTTGCCGGGGACATAGGCGTGGATCGCGTCGATCCAGGGCTTGGGTGTGGGCTTCCTGGGCATGGCGCGCTGCCCTTAGCAGGCCCGTCGCCAATTGACAGCCCGCTTGTCGTCCCCCACTTCGCACCAGACATGGCCACCGCCGCGCTCAACATCGCCAGCCAGGCGCTCGATCTGACCCAACCGCTTTCGCTCGATGGTGGGCAGCGGCTCGATGGCGTGCGGGTGGCGTACGAGACTTACGGCAGGCTCAATCCTGATCGCTCGAATGCAATCATGATCTTCCACGCGCTGACCGGCGATCAATGCGTGGCGAGTCCGCACCCCATCACCGGCAAACCGGGCTGGTGGCTGCGCATGGTCGGTCCGGGAAAGCCGATCGACACCGATCGCTTCTTCGTGATCTGCGCCAACGTGCTGGGCGGTTGCTATGGCTCGACCGGCCCGGCCAGCCTTGCGCCCGATGGCCAGCCCTATGCCATGCGCTTTCCGGTAATCACCATCCGCGACATGGTCCGCGCCCAGGTGGCGGTGCTTGATGCGCTGGGGATCGCGCAGCTTCATGCCGTCGTCGGCGGCTCGATGGGCGGGATGCAGGCGCTGTCCTTCGCCGCCAACTGGCCGGAGCGGGCGCGCTCGGTACTGATTCTCGCCAGCACGGCGCGTCATTCGGCGCAGAACATCGCCTTTCACGAGGTCGGTCGCCAGGCGATCATGGCCGATCCCAAATGGAACGGCGGTGACTATTACGCGGCAGGCAAGGGGCCGGAGGCGGGCCTGGCCGTGGCTCGCATGGCGGCGCACATCACCTACCTGTCCGAAGAGGGGATGCACGAGAAGTTCGGGCGCAAGCTGCAGGATCGCTCGGCCAAGACCTTCGGCTTTGACGCCGATTTTCAAGTCGAAAGCTATCTGCGCCACCAGGGCTTGAGCTTCACCGATCGGTTCGACGCCAACTCTTACCTCTACATCACCCGGGCGATGGACTATTTCGACCTGGCCGAGGAACATGGCGGCAAGCTGGCCGATGCCTTCGCCGGGTCCACCGCGCGGTTCTGCCTGGTCAGCTTCGACACCGATTGGCTCTATCCCACCGCCGAGAGCCGGACCATCGCTCACGCGCTCAACGCCGCTGGCGCGCCGGTCAGCTTCGTCGAACTGTCTGCCCCGTTCGGGCACGACAGCTTCCTGCTTGACGTTCCCGCACTCGACCGGGTGATTGCGGGGTTCCTCGGGCGATGATCGAACTCAACGACAATCCCACGCGGCTGGACGTTGAAAAGATCCACGGATGGCTCGCGTCAAGTTACTGGTCGCCGGGAATCGCGCGCGACCTGGTTGAGCGGGCAATTGCCGGATCGCATCCGCTCGGCGCCTATCGCGACGGTGTGCAGGTCGGTTTCGCCCGCGCGATCACCGATCACGCGACCTTCGCCTGGATCGCCGATGTGTGGGTCGATGAGGAATGCCGTGGGCAGGGGCTGGGGCAGCGCATGGTCGGCTGGTTCGTGGATCACCCGCGCTTTGCCGGAATTCGGCGGATCGGTCTGGTCACCGCCGACGCGCACGGTGTCTATGCCAAGCTGGGTTTCATTCCTCTGGTCCGGCCCGATCGTTACATGGAACGGCTTTCGCCCGATGCTTTCGACCTGCTCAAGGCGGCGCCATGACCCTGTTGCGCCCCGATCTCGATCTCATTGCGGCCAATGTCGCACCGGGCAGCCGGGCGCTCGACGTGGGTTGCGGCGATGGCGCGCTGATGGCGGCGCTGCGCGATCATCGCCAGTGCGATGCGCGCGGGATGGAGCTTGATCCGCACAACGTCGCCGAATGTGTCGCTCGCGGGCTTTCGGTGATCCAGGGCGATGCCGATACCGACCTTGCCGACTATCCCGACGCGGGGTTCGACTACGCGATCCTGTCGCAAACCTTGCAGACCACCAAGCGCCCCGATCAGGTGCTGGACGAACTGCTGCGGATCGGGCGGCGGGCTTTCGTCAGCTTTCCCAACTTCGCGCACTGGAAGGTGCGCGCCAGCCTGCTGTGGAACGGGCGGATGCCGGTCACTCGACTGCTCCCGGTTGCCTGGTACGAGACGCCCAACATCCACCACGTCACCGTGCGCGACTTTCGCGAACTGGTCGCGGCCAAGGGGTTGCGGGTCGAAGGCGAATGGTTCCTGTCGGGCGACGCGCAGATCGGTGCGGCCGCCGCGACCTGGCGCGCCGAGCACGCGGTGTTCCTGCTGTCGCGGTAAAATCAAGCAGAAGCGTCGTTGACCAGGGTCACCTCGTCGTCGCGGGCGAGGCACCACAGGCTGAGCCCCGCCGCCACCGCGCGATCGACCGCCAGCGAGCTGGGTAGCGAGATCGCGACAAGTGTCGTGGCCCCCGCGCGCACCGCCTTCTCGACGATCTCGTAGCTGCACCTTGCGGTCGAGAGGATGAAGCCGGGGGCAAGTGGACGCTCGGCCCGGGCCATGGCGCCGATCAGCTTGTCGAGCGCATTGTGCCGCCCGACATCCTCGCGCACCGGGCCGATCGCACCATTGGCAGCGACCCATGCCGCAGCGTGTGCCGCGCCGGTCTGATTCCCTAGCACCTGCCGCTCGCGCAGCGCGGGAAGCGCGGCGAAGATCGCCGACGGTGCGATCGCGGCGTGTTGTGCGACAGGGGGCAGGGGGCGAGCGACCTCGGCAAGATTCTCGATCCCGCACAGCCCGCAACTCGATTCGGCGACGCGGGCGCGGACCCGGTCGGTCAGTTTGTCGATCCCGAGTCCAGTCAGGGCGGCGCGAACGATCCAGCCCTGCTCAACCTCGGCAATTGCAATGTCGGTCACTTCGTCGGCGCTCGCAGCCAGTC
Source organism: Pseudomonadota bacterium (assembly GCA_018241045.1). Classification (GTDB taxonomy): domain Bacteria; phylum Pseudomonadota; class Alphaproteobacteria; order Sphingomonadales; family Sphingomonadaceae; genus Novosphingobium. Next base: position 8,509 of record JAFEEP010000267.1, read on the forward strand.
CTTCGCTCAGGGCAAAGCCGGTGGCGAAATCCTCCAGCTCGCGCGGGGTCGCCATCATCACCGCATAGGACAGGCCATTGAACTCGAGCGCGACCGGCGCCTCGGGCACCCATTGCCGCGGGCTTGCGCGGCGGGTGCCATCGGGGCCGATCGCGATCGGCGCGGTGCCGGTTACATCCGCTTGAGCGCGCAGAGCTTGTTCCCGTCAGGATCGCGCAGGTAGGCCAGATAGAGATCGCCCATCCCGCCCGAGCGCACCCCCGGCGGATCCTCGATCGCGGTGCCGCCATTAGCGACGCCAGCGGCGTGCCAGGCCTGGGCCTGCTCGGGATTGTCCATGGCAAAGCCGATCGTGCTGCCGTTGCCGGCAGTGGCTGGCTGACCATCGATCGGCTTGGTCACCAGGAACAGCCCACCGTTGTGCATATAGATCAGGCGACCCTTGTCGTCCTGGATCGCGGGTTCGCCGCCCATTGCGCCGAACACCGCGTCGTAGAATTTCTTCGACCGCTCGATGTCGTTGCTGCCGACCATGTTGTGGCTGTACATACTCCCTCTCCGATTCCAGTTTCGATTTGCCACGATTGCCCGACACGGCGTTTCCGTCAATCGCAATGCGGCGGCGCGCCCGACAAAAGTTGCCCGCGGTTCAGCTTTGCTGCGATAGGGCAGGGCATGACCATGCGAATCCTGTTTGCCGCGCTGGCATTCGCCGCCATCCCCATCCCGGTATCTGCACAACCCGTCCCGCCGCTGCCGACCCTCGATCTCGAGCAGGAGACCACGGTGCGCTGCGCCGCAGCCTTCGCGATCGTGTCGAGCGAGCAGGGCAAGGGCAGTGGCATTGCCGCGCAATGGCCCGCCCTGGGCACCCGTGGGCGCGAGTTCTTCGTGCGCACCGGAGCACAACTGATGGACGAGACCGGGGCGACCCGCCCGCAGGTCCAGGCGCTGTTTGCCCGTGCCGCCGGAGAGTTGCGTGCCGATCCGCAGGCGCTGTCCGCCAAACTTGAAGGGCTGCGCGCGCCATGCCTGTCGCTGCTTGACCTGGCGGTCCCGCCGGGATGACACGGCGCGCCGCTGCGACCGACGGCGCGGCCATTCAGCCAGATGCAAGCGAATCGCGCGTAGAGTGCGCACGCCCGAATCAGCGGGTGCCTGGAGTTTGCCGAAATGCCGCAGCTTCGTTCTGCCGTTAAGCTGGTGTCCCTGACCGCGCTCGCCGTTGCGCTGCTGTCCCCGCTGCCCGCCGCCGCGCGCGAAAGTGATCGCCAGAGGGCGATGGGCGAAGTGCAGGACCGTCTCGGCGATCCCGCAACCCAGCAGGCGATTGGCGATGCCATGGCCGGAATGATGGCCGCGATGCTCGACATGAAGGCCGCGCCCTTCCTCAAGGCGATAGACCGCATGGGCGGCGCGATGGGCGAACGTCCGCAGCACCGCGCCATTCCCGATAATGCGACGCTGGGCGACCTTGCCGGACCCGAGGCCCGACATATGCCCGCTGAAGTCCAGCGCAAGGCACCCGCGATGATGGGCGCGGCAGGCGCAATGGTCGGTGCGATGGGCGAAATGCTTCCGCAGATGGAAGACATGGCCCGGCGCATGGGTGATCAGATGCGCAAGTCCATCGAACATGCGGAAAACGCCCGCGATCGCGCGGGCTGACCTGCGCCCTTGCTGGTAACGCAGCGCCGGGCAGGCTAGTCCTGCCCGGATGAATACCCTTGTGCGCCACGCCATCGTCGACATCGGATCGAACTCGATCCGCCTGGTGGTCTATGGCGGCGCGCCGCGTGCACCGGCGACGCTGTTCAACGAAAAGATCATGGCCGGGCTGGGGCGCGGCGTCGCCCCGGGCAAGAGCCTTGATGCGCAGGCGCGCGCGATGGCGCTGCGCGGACTCGCCCGCTTTGGCGCGCTGGTCCGACTGATGGCGCCCGATACCCTGCGCGTCGTCGCCACCGCCGCCGTGCGCACGGCGGCGGACGGCCCGGCGTTCATCGAGGAGGTGCGTGCGCTGGGCCTGCCTGCCGAGATCCTCAGCGGCGAGGACGAGGCCGTGGCATCCGGGTATGGCGCGATCGCGGCCAATACTGCCGCGCGCGGGCTGGTCGCCGACATGGGCGGGGGCAGCCTCGAGCTGGCCCGCGTCGCTGATGGCGAGGTGCATCAGCGGGTCTCGCTGCCCTTCGGGGTCATCCCTGTCGGGCTGATCCGCGCAGGCGGGACCGGCCAGTTGCGTCGGGCGCTGCGCAAGGCGCTGCGTCCACTGACCTGGCTTGCCGAGGCTTCGGGCCAGAACCTCTACCTGGTCGGCGGCGGCTGGCGCGCGCTGGCGCGTGTTCATATGCACCGCACCGGTTGGCCGCTGCCGGTTCTGGGTGGCTATCAGTTTGCCCCCGACGATACCCGCTGGCTCAAGAGCGAGGTGCGCGAAGCCGGTGCCCAGCGCCTCGCTACGGTGCCCGGCGTCAGCGCCGCACGATCGGTGCAGCTAGACGATGCGGCGGCCCTGCTGGCAGCACTGGTCCGCGAGGTTCTGCCTGAACGGGTCGAGATATCGACCTTCGGCCTGCGCGAAGGACTGCTCTACGAAGCGCTCGATCCGGCCACCCGCGCGCTCGACCCGCTGATCGAAGGGGTGCGCCACACCGTCGGCGGACAATTGCAAGTCTCGACCTATCCCGAGGCGCTGCTGCGCTGGAGCGATGGCGCCTTCCCCGACGAACCCGCTGCGCTGCGCCGCCTGCGCCACGCCGCCTGCCTGATCGCCGGGACCGACTGGGCCTCCAACCCCGACTTCCGCGTAATCGAGGGAGAGGACATGGCGCTCCACGGCAACTGGATCGGGATCGATGCGGCAGGCCGGGCGATGATCGCGCTGGCGCTCCATGTCGGGCTGGGCGGCAATCCTGAAGCGCCTCCGCCGATCCTTGCACAACTCGCCAGCGTGCCCGAACTGCGCACCGCGCGCGCCTGGGGCTTTGCCCTGCGACTGGCGCGGCGGGTCGGGGGCGGATCACCTCAGGCGCTGGCCGAAGTGCCGATCACGCTCATCGCAGATGACGGGCTCGCGCTGCAGGTGCCGCGCGCCGATGCCGCATTGATCGACGCGATCTGTGAACGACGCCTTGGCCGCCTGGCCCTTGCGCTCGAACGCCAGGCACGGATTGTTTCCTAGGTTTTCCACCTGAAAAGCCGGTCTGAACGCCTCGGCAAGGCTGGACGCGCGATTCGCTTGGCGGCATGACCAAGTGCCATGTGGCAGCTTTACCAATTCCCCCTGTGCCCCTTCAGCCGCAAGGTCCGCCTGCTCCTCAGCGAAAAGGGGATCGGCTATGAATTGTGGCGCGAGAATCCGTGGGAAGGGCGCGACGATTTCTTCGCGCTCAACCCGGCGGGACGTACCCCGGTGCTGCACGATCCGGCCAGGGAGCTGACTCTGGTCGATAGCCGGGCGATCTGCGAATATTTCGAGGAAACGTCGGACAAGAACCCGATGATCAACGGCACGGCGGTGGGCCGCGCCGAAATCCGCCGTCTGGTCGCGCTGTTCGATGAGAACTTCTATGGCGACGTCACCGCGCCCCTGCTGCACGAGAGGATGAAGAAGCGGCTGGTCTATCGCCAGTCACCCGACAGCCGCGTTCTGCGCGAGGCGATGAAGCTGGCGCACGAACATCTTTATTACATCGACCACCTGATCGACCACCGCCCGTGGCTGGCGGGGGCGACGATGAGTCTGGCCGATCTGGCCGCAGCCGCGCAGATCTCGGTCGCGGACTATCTCGGCGGGCTCGACTGGACCGGTCACGATCAGGCGCGCGATTGGTACGCCGTGTTCAAGAGCCGTCCGAGCTTTCGTCCGTTGCTGGCCGAACGGATGGAAGTGATCCAGCCGCCGAGCCACTATGCCGATGTGAACGCTTAGATCTTGTTGCTCTGTTTCAGCCGCTCTGAAACAGAAACTAAGCCGTAACGCGGTCGGCAAAACGCCCCTGCTTGCGGAAGCGCACCAACCAGCGATCAACGAACAGTTCAAGCGGCCGCGCGGTGACGCCCAGCGCGGCAAGTCCGGGCAACTGGCCCGAGGCGACGTTTCCGGCCTTGAGCAGTTTCAACTGATCCGACGTGATCGGGGCACCCGGCAGCCAGCCGGTCGTTGCCGCGATGAAACCGGAAACCGCATCGGGCAGGGGGATCAGGTGCGTTTCGCGCTCGATCGCGGCGCGGATACGTTTGTTGAGCGCGAGCATCGTCATCACCTCGGGACCGGCCAGTTCATAGGTCTTGCCGCCATGCGTCGCCGGATCGGCCAGCGCGGCGGAAATCGCCCGCGCACAATCGTCGACGAACAGGGGCTGCAACTTCGCCTCCGGGGCAAAGACCGGCAGTACCGGCAGCGCCGCGATCAGCCCGGCAAAGCGATTGATGAACTGATCGTCCGGTCCGAACAGGATCGAGGGGCGCACGATCGTCGCCTGGGGCAGGGCGACCCGCACCGCTGCTTCTCCCGCGGCCTTGGCTCGGGCATAGGCGGTGTCGCCGATCGGATCGGCGCCGATTGCCGATATCTGAACGAAAGTGGCGACCCCGGCCTCGCGCGCGGCGGCTGCTAGCAGCCCCGGGCCATCGCCCATCACTTCGCCCAGATCCGCGCCGAAGGTTCCGGCCAGGTTGACCACCGCATCGGCCCCGGCGACGATCCCCGGCAGGCTTTCCGCGCGGGTCAGGTCGGCGCGCAGCAGACGGACCTGGCCCAGGTTGCCCAGCGGCTTGATGTCGAAGCCGCGTTCGGGACGGCGGCTCGCCACCCGCAGCCGTGCCCCGCGCTCAAGCAGTTCCTGCGCGAGGTGCCGGCCGACGAAGCCGCTTCCGCCGACCAGAACCACCACCTTGCCGGAAAGATCCAATGCCATGTCAACCTGCCTGAAGGAATGTCCAGGCCCCGGCCTTGGCACAGAATCCGCCTGCGCCGCAACGGGCGAATGGCCGGATCGCGCCGATGTTCCGTGCTGCGTTCGGGTCGGCACGAAAAAAGGCCCGACTCCCCCATCCACCGGTTGACAACCCCCGCCCCCCCCCGCTAGTGGCGCCCTCCTACCCGGCGGCAGGCGATTGGCCCACCGCTCCGTGCCCAGATGGCGGAATTGGTAGACGCACCGTCTTCAGGTGGCGGCGCTGGTAACGGCGTGGAGGTTCGAGTCCTCTTCTGGGCACCATTTTTCTTTCCGGACACTTCCGCAAGTGTCCGGAAAAATCCAAGAAAACAGCCACTTACGACAAGACTGACGTACATCGCCATCCAGCCGAATTCGTTGAAATTGGCG
>JAFEEP010000268.1 GCA_018241045.1 Pseudomonadota bacterium
CCGCACGCGCGCTGGAGGAAGGGCAGGGCGATGTCTTTCCCGGCTACACGATCGCCGATTGGCTGGCCATGGCCAAACGCTGCATGGCGGTGGGCAACAACGGACGGATTCACTTCGATTACGACATGAAGATCGCCGATCCGATCGTCGAGCAGGCCGACCAGCCGGTCGTCGATCTGTGGCCTGCGATCGCCGCGCTGAAGGACGTGCCGGTGGCGTTGCTGCGCGGCGAACTGTCCGATGTGCTCGCGCCCGAGGTTCATCAACGGATGAGGGCGATGCTCCCCCGGGCCGAGGCGGTGACGGTTCCCGGCGTGGGCCATGCCCCGATGCTTGACGAGGTCGAGGCTGTGGCGGCGATCGACCGCCTGCTCGCCCAGGTAGCCTAGGCACGGGCGGGTCACTTGCGTCTGCTGCACCTCCATTCGAGCTTCGCGGCGGGCGGCAAGGAGCTGCGCGCGGCCAAGCTGATGAACGCCTTCGGGCCGGGGATCGACCACACCGTCGTCTCCGCCGTACCGGGCGAACTGGGTGCGGCCGTGGCGATCGAGCCGGACATCGCGGTGACCTACCCCGATGATTTCCCCGCGCTGACCGGGCGACCCTATCCGCACCGCCTGCTCGGCCTGGCCCGGGCCATGCTGGGTCATGACCTTGTGCTGACCTACAACTGGGGGGCGATGGACGCGGTCATGGCGCATACCCTGTTCGCCGAAGCGCTGGGCCTGCCACCGCTGGTTCATCACGAGGATGGCTTCAACGAGGACGAGGCCGAGCGGCTCAAGCCCGCGCGCAACTGGTATCGCCGCCTGGCCCTGGCCCGGGCGCAGGGGCTGGTCGTGCCCTCGCAACGGCTGGAGGCTATCGCCCTTAACGACTGGCGCCAGTCGCGCCGCATGGTTCACCGCATCGCCAACGGCATCCCGGTCAGCGCATATGGCCGGAGAGTCCCCGCCGATGCGCTGCCCCGCCTGGTCAAGCGCGAGGACGAGATGTGGCTGGGCACGCTGGCCGGGCTGCGCGCGGTCAAGAACCTGCCCCGGCTGGTCCGCGCCTTCGCCGCGCTGCCCGAGCCCTGGCAACTGGTGATCCTGGGCGAGGGCCCTGAACGCGGGGCGATCCGCGCCGAAGCCGACCGGCTCGACGTGGCGCACCGCGTCCACCTGCCCGGATTCGTCAAGGATCCGGCCAAGGGCACCGCGTTGTTCGACCTGTTCGCGCTCTCGTCCGACAGCGAGCAGTTCCCGATCTCGGTGGTCGAGGCGATGGCTTCGGGGCTCGCGGTGGTCAGCCCGCGCGTGGGTGACGTTGCGGCGATGCTTGCTGCGCAGAACGGACCCTATCTGACCGCGCCGGGCGATGAAGCGGCGCTGGCCCAGGCGCTCGGCAAGCTCGCCGCCGATCCCGCCGCGCGCGCCGCGATCGGCGCGGCCAACCGCGCCCGGGCCGAAGCCGAGTACGACGAGGCGGCGATGGTCAACGCCTATCGGCGGGTCTATGCCGGGGCGATGGGCCGCGCGGCCCTTCCCTGACCGTGCCTCATTCAGCGTGGCTTCACGGGGGAATACCCAGAGAATCGGCGTTGTAATGGAGCGGCCATCCGCTAAACACCCGGCAACGCGTAACCAGCCAGCGAAGGCACGATAACTTGGCCCTGCCTCCTTCCAGTCCGAACAAGACCTCCCACGATGATCGCATGGCTGCCCAGCAGGACGGCTTCCTGCGCGAGGTGGATGAAGCGCTGCGCGAAGACCAGATGGTCGGGGCGTTCAAGCGCTATGGCAAGCCGGTCGGCCTTGGCATCCTTGCCGGATTGGTCGCGCTGGGGGGCTACCTCTATTGGGATCATTCGCAGAAGCAGGCCGCCGGTGAGCGCAGCGAGCGCATGATCCTGGCAATGGAAAAGGCCGGATCAGGCCCCGCTTCGGCGGCGGCTTCGCTTGCGGAATTCGACGCGCTGGCCAAGGACGGCAGCGATGGCAGCAAGGCCGCGGCGGCTCTGACGGCCGCGGGGATTCGCCAGCAGGAAGGCAAGACTGACGAAGCCGCCAAGGCCTTCGCCGCAATCGCCGCCGATGGCGGTGCGCCGCAGCCCTATCGTGATCTGGCGACACTGCGCGAAGTGTCGCTGCGCTTCGATACGATGCAGCCGCAGCAGGTGATCGACCGGCTGAAGCCGCTGGCCGTGCCGGGCAATGCCTGGTTCGGCAGCGCGGGCGAACTGGTTGGCCTGGCCTATCTCAAGCAGGGCAAGCCCGATCTTGCCGGGCCGTTGTTCGGGGCCGTGGCCAAGGACAAGACCGTGCCCGAATCGTTGCGCGCCCGCGCCCGTCTGCTCGCCAGCCAGCTTGGCGTCGATGGCGGCGACACGCCCGACGCCGCGTCGGCCGCCACCGCGCAGCCTGCCCAGTAACAGCCCCGCGCTGATCATGATCGCCAAGGATTTCAAGCCGATGCACTCCAAGCCTGTCTCCCTCAAGATCGCCGCGCCGCTCGCGCTGGTGCTGGTCCTCGGCCTTGCCGGTTGCGGTATGTTCGGCGGCAAGGGCAAGCCCTCGACCCCGACCGTTGGCAACCGCGTGCCGATCCTCAGCCGGGTCGAATCCGGGGCCAAGGTCGATCCCGACCTGGCCGGAGTGGCGGTGGTGGTGCCGCCCGCCGTGGCCAATACCGACTGGGCCCAGGCCGGGGGCAATGCGGGCAAGAGCTATGGCAACCTGGCCCTGGCGGCGACACCGGGCCGAGCCTGGACCGCGGGCATCGCGGGATCGAGCAAGAAGCGTCGCCTGGCAGCCGCGCCCGTCGTGGGCGGTGGCCAGCTCTTCGCGATGGGCACCGACGGCGTGGTGACCGCCTTTGATGCGGCGACCGGCGCTTCGCACTGGACGCAGAGCTTCTCGGTCAAGGGCGATGCCGAAAACAGCGTCTATGGCGGCGGCGCCAGCTATGCCGACGGCAAGGTCTATGTGACCACCGGGGTCGGCGAAGTCGCCGCGCTCGACGCCAAGGACGGGCACGAGTTGTGGAAGGTCAAGCCCGCCGGGCCGCTGCGCGGATCTCCGACGATTGCCTTCGGTTCGGTC
>JAFEEP010000269.1 GCA_018241045.1 Pseudomonadota bacterium
TGCGGTGCCTGTTCATCACCCCCGTGCAGGTGCAGCCGGAACCTCTGGCCGCCTGAAACAGCGGCGCGCGGACGCCTTCGCGCCCGCTGTCCATTCCAACACCCCGCGGGGCTCGCCCCGTGGGGCGGGCTCCTCCGCACCGCCCGGTGCGCTTCGCCGCTGCACGCCTGTGCGCCGCCGCGGCCAGGAGACCCCATGTCCCTACTACTGCCTTTCGAAACGCTCAAGGCGCGTGCCAAGCGCGCCCTGGACACCCGGATCGCCCGCTGCGATCCTCAGCTGCATGGCATCGGCTTCGACTCCGAAGCCGCATGCCTCGCGCTGATTCCCTACGCCGTGCTGGACGACGATGAGCGCGCGGCACTGCGGGCCATGGCCCGGAACGCCCGTGAGGGATCGGACCTTGCGCAGCGTGCCCGCATGCACGCCGAAGCGAACCGCTCCGACTGGTCGCAGTGGCTGCAGCGCATACGCCTGACGGGCCATCACCGTATCGACCAGTGGGACGTGCGCTGCGTCAGGGAACTGATCGCGCACTTTCCCGAGTGTGTAAGCCAGCGCCGTGCCGCCATCGCCTGTCATGTGGACGATGAGACCGACGCCTGGATGCTTGCTTTCGCGGACGCACCGCGACGCACGGAGATCGGGCCATGAATTTCCGTACACGATCCGACCCGCCCGTTCCGGACCTGAGCTGGAGCGACGACGGCTGGTTCACACAGTTCCTGCCCAACACCAAGGCGGGCGAGGACGCCTGGCGTGTGATGGCAACGCACACGGACGGCACCGGCAAGGTGTTCTCCGTCCACGCGGCGGACACCATCCGCCAGCTTCGCGCGAAGGGATACACCGTCGCCAAGGCAAGGCGCACCGGCAAACGCTCCGGTGCTGACGACGACGCCCTGCTGGAAGAACTCGCGGAACCACCATCGCCGCACTCGTAGGGGCAGCGCCTCATTGCTGGTAGGCGCATCCGCCCCTCGCCGTGAGCGGCACCGCCACCCCGGCCCGCCGTTCACCGGCGGGCGTTTTCTTGACCCCGAGGGGCACCGACGCCCCGACGGGGGCGCGTGCGCCTCATTTTGATGAGGAAGCAACATGCACGATTCCATCCAAACGGAGGGCGCACCGCTCTCCGAAGAAGAACGCATCGCCGCCAACCGCGCGGCGATTTTCTCCGCGCTGCGCGACGAAGGCGTGCTGCGGGCCGCGGTCAGCTACACCGGCTCCGGCGATTCGGGTGGCCCGGATGGCGTCCGTTTCGAGATGCCGGACGGTCCCCGTGAGCTGGACGAGATGCCGATGGCACCGCAGTACGTGGAGTCCCACCAGTACGTCGACGGCGCATGGCAGACCACGGTCAGCCTGACAGACAGGCCGCTCGACGACGCGCTCACCGACTTCGCAACAGACGCAGTCGAGGAACACTTCGCCGGCTGGGCAGATGGCGAAGGTGCCTCGGGCGAAGTGGTGTTCGATGCCACGGCATCCACCATCACCATCGAGCACAACAGCTACTTCATCCGCTCCGACTATTTTGAGGTCAGCGTATGAAGGCGCACGTCTCGCTTGCCTGCTGGCCGGGCCTGCGGCATGAAGCGGCGGCAGCGCTGCTGTGCGACCCGATCGAGGAACCGCTGTTCGGGCGGCTTTCGGCTGAACACGTCCAGTTGGTACCGCAGAGCCTGGGCTGCCTGGACGAAGCGCTGGCCGATTCGCTGGGCGCCGCCCATCCGGGCACGCGTTTCCGGCTGCACGCCAACGTCCAGGTACTCCCCATGCGCCGACTGGCCGACCTCAGCGGCTTCGCGCTGCACGCCGACTGGTTCGCGCAGGCCGCGCGCATCAGCCAGCGGCTGGAGGCACCGGCGTACACGGCGCATGCCGGACGCCGCTGCGAAGCGGATCTACCCCGCATGCTGGACGACGCGCGCCGCTGCGCCGACCTGTTCGGCTGCCCGGTCGGCGTAGAAGGCCACTACCCCTCGGCCGGCGATGTCTGGCTGGTGTCGAGCTGGGCGGAGTACCGCGCGGTGTTCGAGTCCGACGTGCCTTACGCGCTCGACCTCTCGCACCTGCACATCCTGGCGACCCGCACGGGCTGCCACGAGACCACCTTGGTGGCCGAGATGCTCGCCAGCGAGCGCTGCATCGAGGTCCACGTCAGCGACAACGACGGCCGGGGCGATTGGCACCAGGTCTGCGCGGAGCCGCCCTGGTGGCACCCGCTGCTGAGGCACATCCATCCCCACGCGGTGGTGTTCTCCGAAGGCAACCACCGCAGAACAAGGAACAACCATGTCCAATGAAACATCCAAAGAGCGACCCACTTTCCTGGTGCACGCCGACGGAATGCTGGCCCTCAACCAGGCCGGCATTGAGCTCCAGGCCCGCTACCGCGAAGTGAAAGCCGAGCATGACGCGCTGGATGCGAGCTGGGCCGGAGCCTTCCTGGCACGGCTGTTCGCGCAGCACGCCTGGCTGGACGCCGTGACGCTGTCGTTCGCGGTTTCCTCCGAGTACAACGACAGCGGAGGATTCTTCCGCTCCATCTCCTGCCAGATCCTGTGGGCGCGCGCCGTTCCGCAGCATCCCCTGCCTGAAGAACTGCTCACGGAGGGAGAATTCGACTCGGACACCGCCGAGCAGATCGTCGAGCAAGAAATCGAGGACAGCGAGTTCGATCTCTATACGTGCCTCTCGGAGACTCCCGGCGGCTACGACGATCTCGACCTGACGCTGGAGCGCAAGCCCATTGCGGAATTGCTGTGTGCCAGCCCCATCGACGGGCATGCGGCATTCCGTGCCTGGGGACTGGGGCAAGCCACCACCCGATAGCACCATGGCGGGTTCGCGCAAGACGCCGGCCCGCACGGTTTCGCAGACCTGCACTCCGCAGCCTGCGGCAGCGGCCATTGCGCCACCCGCGAGCGGGGAGCATCTCCGCCGCTGTTCCGTGGCGTCGCTCGGGGGCGCGGACACCACGCCCGCGCCACGGCCACACTGGACCTGCTTCCATCGGCCCCCCTGTGGGGGCTTCCGGCGCTCTGCGCTGGCGGCGCGGCCGTTACCCGCCCCTTGCCTTCAACGCGCCGGCCCTATCGCCGGCACGTCCCTTCCATCCGGGAACACCGTTCCCGATGCTGGGCTGGTGTTTCCCTCTCCGGAGAACACCCATGTCCTATCAAACCATGACCATCGGTGCCTCGCCCTGCGAGGAAAGCTGCGCCCAGGTGGGCCATCCCGGCTACGAGGCGCGATCCCGGCGTGAATGCCTGGTCTTCCGGCGCATGCTCGAACGGCTGTTTCCCTTGGCCGACGATGTGCCCGCCCGATTCGCCGTGATCAGCTCTCCCCACGAGTTCGGCACCTACCGCGAAGTCTGCGTGCGCTACGAAGACTCCGATGCCCGTGCCTGCGACCACGCCTATGCGGTCGAAGCGAACACGCCCGCCCAATGGGACGCGATCGCGCGCTACGAGCTCATCTGGATCGAACGCAAGGACCAACTGCAGCGAGCAGTCCTGCGCGGCGATCTGCAGCCGCAGGAGGTACCGACGGTCTACCGCGGCAACGGCATCCCGGACCTGCCCGCGGATCACAGCTTCAGCGAACTGCTGACCACGTTTCCCCTGTAGTTCGCGAAAAGCACGGCACCGCTGTATCGACGACAAAACAAGACTTTCACTGGTCTTGACCTTCTGACGGCCCGCAACCGTCTTCATTCCTCTCACCCACACCGGGGCCGCGTTGCCCCAGCGGGTGCCGCGGCCCTTCATTTTTTCCAAGGAAACCCCATGGCACTCGCAGTTTTCATTCTTCCGTCACGAGCCCGTTTCACCTCAGGTCAGGTGGTTGTGACCACCGGCGTCGGCGCGCTGATCGGCGAAGGCAGGCTCGACCCGGCACCGTACCTTTACCGTCATCTTTGCGGCGACTGGGGCGATCTCGACGACAGCGATCGGTGCCTGAACGACGCCGCACTGCAGTCCGGCGAGGATCGGCTGTTCTCGTCCTACCAGGTCGCGCCCGACCTGAAGCTCTGGATCATCACCGAGTGGGACCGGAGCGTGACCACGCTATTGCTGCCCAGTGAATACTGATCTCAATCAGCCTGGAAACCCCAGTGCTTGTCCAAAGCGGTTGCGAAGGACGAACACGCGGATTTGTCCAGGATGGCCAGGAAGTCCTCCCGGCTAACGGGCGGGGCCTTGAACCGTTGAGCATGCCGCCCAGCACCTTCGCCACCTCCGGCCCGACCTGGAGCAGTGCGGCCAGGAATGTGCCCGGATCCACGGAACGAACCGCGAGCTAGCGGCGCGAGGTGAGGCGTGCAATGTGGTGGCGGCGCAGCTGGCGGATCTGACTCCTCTGCTGGGCCGACTGGCCGAGGCGACGAACAAGAGCCGGGACTACCACTGACGGGGCAAGACGGCAGTCCGTCGCCACGGCAAACGGCCTGTCTGACGCTCGAACTGGCCCGACCGTTCGAGCACGAAGGCCGGTTGACCGCATTGCTGGTGCGCCAGCGCGAGCTGCTCAAGCAGCTCGACCTCGACAAGGATGAGGCTGGCAACGCCAGCCTGGATGGCGAGGCGATGCGCCAGGCCGCCTGAGTTCGCGCCCCACTGCCGCAAGGTCGGTGGGGCGTTTTTTCTTGATATCCGGATTCGGCTTCGGTGACCACGCCGAGCACGTCAGCTTCTAAGAGCGTGTTTACGATCTTCTGAGCAACAAAGCGAGGAAAGCGAGACGGATGAA
>JAFEEP010000026.1 GCA_018241045.1 Pseudomonadota bacterium
AATTGGCGGCCTCGACAGCATCCATCGCCAGGGCACGGATGGCGTTGGCCATGGGTGCGAGCCGCTCTGGGGCCAGGGACGTGGCAGAGGGGCTCATCGAACAGGCGCCCGAAGAAATCGCTGGATATGCACCGAGCCGGCGCGGGGCCTCGTTTAAGTAGGCTCGGCCCCCCGTCAAGCGCGGCACGGGTGCCAACTCTGCCAAACAGGGGGAAAAGAGCGTCGCATAGCTTTGCACTTTCGCGGTTTTGCGCTAGCCAAGCGGCATGGATGGGGATCGCACCGCCCGCGCAAAGGCGCGGATAGATGCGGCGCTCGCCCGGATCGAGGCGGGCACGCAACGGGCCGACGGCAGCGCCGAGGGGGCCGACATGGCGCATTTGCAGGCGCGGCATGATCGTTTGCGCGCAGTGGTGCAGGATTCGCTCAATCAGCTCGACCAACTGATCGAAAGCGCGCAGGGATGATCCGGGCATGAGCAACGTGACCCTGCAGATCGGCGGCCGCGCCTATACCATGGCCTGCGCCGAGGGTGAGGAAGCCCACGTTGCCGAGCTGGGCCGGACCATCGCCGACAAGGTCGACCAGATGGGCGCTGGACAAAGCGAGGTGCGCCAATTGCTGTTCGCCGCGCTGCTGCTGGCTGACGAACTGCACGAGGCCCGGGGTCGTCCGGGAAGTGCGGCGGCGCCGATCGCCCCATCCGTCGACGACAGCAACGCCGAAGCGCTCGAATCGATCGCCGACCGCCTCGAAAAAATTGCTTCCTCTCTTGAGGGTTGCCGCCCCTCGTCCTAAATAGCGGGCGACGGGTACTGCCCGGTACGAACCGACAGAATATCCCTGAGGCTATAAGCAATCCATGGGGGCTGTCCCTGGTCGGACCCTGGTCTGGCACACATGGTCCCCACCTGACGTTAAGGCGTCAGAGGATTTCCCGGCAACGGCCCATGGTGGTCCCGTCACCTTCACACCGGACCAATGCGGGGCGCAAGTGACCGAAAAGCAGGCTTTGCGGACACAGTTTCGCCAGACCCGCCGCGACCACGAGGCGGCGATTCCGGCAGCGATGCGTGGACTGCTGTTCCTGCGGCCCCCTGCCCCATTGCTCGAACTGGTCCCACCCGAAGCGACGATCGGCGTCTATCACCCGGTCGGCAGCGAAGCCTCGCCACTGGGCTATGCCCGCTGGTTCTACGAGGCGGGTCACCCCATCGCCCTGCCGTGGTTCGCTGATCGCGCCGCGCCGATGCGCTTTCGGGGATGGTCCAATCCCTTCGACGAGGATGAGCTTGAGCCCGCGCCGTGGGGCGGCAGGCAACCCGATTGCGGCGCCGATCTGGCCGAACCGGCGGTGCTGATCGTTCCGCTGCTGGGATTTACCCCCGATGGGATGCGCCTGGGTCAGGGCGGCGGCCACTACGACCGCTACCTTGCCGCAAATCAGGATGCGGTGACCATCGGGATCGCCTGGGATTGCCAGCTTGTCGACAGCCTGCCAGTGGAGTCGCACGATATGCCGCTGCGCGCAGTGGTAACCCCGACCCGCTTCTACGGACCGTTCTGATGCGCGAGCAACCCACCCTTCGCATCCCGCTGGGCGTTCTGGCGCTGCTGGCCGCGCTGCTGGTCTATGGCGTGCTGATCGCCCGCTATGTCGCGCCGCTGATGGCGACCTGGCCTGCGTTGGGGCAGTTGCCGGTCTATATCGTGCTCGGCGTAGTCTGGCTTCTCCCCCTGAAGCGCTATCTGATCTGGATGGAAACCGGCCGCTGGGGTTGAGCGCAAGGGCTTGCCTGACGGCGCGGCGCAAGGCAGCTTGCCCCTGAACGGAGGGGCAAGGGCACATGAAGCGCAAAATCGGTTTCATCCTCGCGACACTCGCGCTGGCCGCGGGGCTGTTCCTGCTGTTCGGACGCAATTGGATCGCCCAGCGCGCCTTCGACCGCGCGATTGATCACACGGTCGGGGTCGATCAGTCCGCCGCCCTGGCCGATGGCCTTCACGCCTATGTCTGCGGCAGCGGATCCCCGATGCCCGATGCCCAGCGCGCCGGGCCGTGCATCGCGGTACTGGCCGGCAAGCAGGCCTTCGTCTTCGATGCCGGGTCGGGCTCGATCCGCAAGCTGGGGCGGATGGGCTTTCCCATGGATCGGCTGCAGGCGGCGTTCCTGACGCACCTCCATTCCGATCATATCGACGGGCTGGGCGAGCTGCTGCTGCAAGCCTGGATCGGCGGATCGCGCTCGACTCCATTGCCGGTTTATGGCCCCGACGGCACCGACAGGGTGATCGCCGCCGAAGCCCAGCTCTATGCCATCGACGAGGGCTTCCGCGTGACGCACCACGGCCCAAAAGTGGCGCGGCCCAGTGGGTTCGGGGGCGAGGCGCGGATCGTCACCCTGCCCGACAATGCCGGATCGCGGGTGGTCTATGATGTCGACGGCGTGAAAGTGACCGCAATCCGCGTCAATCACGCCCCGGTTTCCCCCGCCTTCGGCTATCGCATCGACTACAAGGGCCGTGCGATCGCGATCAGCGGCGATACCATCTATGCGCCCGGTTTCGTCGCCGCTGCCAAGGGCGCGGACCTGGTGTTCCACGATGCGCTCAACAAGCGGATGGTCGCCGCGCTCCAGGCCAAACTGGCCGAACGCGGGCGCGGCGATGCGGCGCAGATCATGCACGATATCCAGGGCTATCACGCCAGCCCCGAGGATGCCGCTCGCGCCGCGCGCGAGGCCGGGGCCGGGGCGCTGGTGCTCTATCACCTTGTCCCGGCGCCGCCGGCAAAGCTGATCGAGCCATTGTTCCTGGGCGATGCCCCGAAGGAGTTTCCCGGCACGCTCAAGCTGGCGCAGGACGGGATGATCGTCAGCCTGCCGGCGGGCGGCAAGGCGATCCAATTTCGTTCGGCGTGGTAGGAAAACGTCCCAAGTGGCGCGAGTGACGGGGCTCGAACCCGCGACCTCCGGCGTGACAGGCCGGCACTCTAACCAACTGAGCTACACCCGCGCAGCCACTTGGGAGAGGCGCCACTAGGCCAGCGCGGGCATGGTGTCAACACAGATCGCGAGCGGTTTTTCGACTTTGTCGGGGTGGCTGCAAAAGGGGCAT
>JAFEEP010000270.1 GCA_018241045.1 Pseudomonadota bacterium
ACCAGGCGGATACGCTCACCCCCGATCATCATGCGGTCGATCGTTCCGGCGATCACCTGCCCGCCGACCGTCGCCGCGATCGGCACTTCGGCCAGCGAGCCGGGTGCGAACAGGTCCGCCCAGGCCGGATCGGCCAGAACCTTGACTGCTGCACTCACCATTTCCGCGCGAGCGTGCTGATCGAGATCGCCCGCCATCCGTGCCAGCCAGGCCTGCGCCGCGGCGGCGCGCTCGGCGGGCGGCACGTCGGGCAGGCGCTCAAGCAGACGATGCAGCAGCACTCCGCGTCGTGCAGCTGCCTGCCCCGCTCCTGGCGGATAGGGCGGATCGGTCGCCATATCCTCGCCCAATGCTGACGGGGAGAGCGGACGCGGCGGGCGTGGTTCGGCAGCGACCGGCTGCTCCAGCCAGGATTCGAGCAGGGCGAGTTCCTGCACCTGCCGCTCACGTGCGGGGACAGCAATGTCGGGCCGCTCGCCATATTCCAGCCGCGCCCCCCACAAGGGATCGTCCAACCAGTCAGCGCCGTCGAACAGGGCTTCGAGCCGCGCGTACCAGCTATCGGGCGCGGGCGCCTTCTCCCTAGGCCCCAAAGCGCCGGCGATGAACAATGCCTCCTCGGCCCGGGTCATGGCGACATAGAGCAGGCGCCAGTGTTCCTGCCGCTCTTCGGCCCGGGCCTTGGCATCGGCCTCGGCAATTCGACCGACGCGCTCCGTCTTGCGCAACGATGGTAGGGGAATCGCGCGTGGCTCTCCCCCCGCCTCGCTCGCCGGATCGATCAGTTCGAGCGGGCTGCCCAGCGAACGGTCGGGATTGTCCGCAGTGTCGGCCAGGATCACGATCGGCGCCTGCAAGCCCTTCGATCCGTGGACGGTCATCACCCGCACCTGATCGCCACTCTTCCCCGCCTCGCGCTTCAACTCGCCCTCGCCCGCGTCGAACCAGCGGATGAAGCCCTGCAGGCTCGGCACCTCGACCGCGGCATAGGCGCTGGCTGCGTTGAGCAGTTCATCGATCGGATCGTTGGCCTCGCTCCCCAGCCGCGCGACGAGGCGGCGGCGACCTTGCCACGGTCCGGTCAGCAGCCAGTGAAGCAAGGCCAGCGGCGGTTCGTAGTCGGCGATCCGCAACAGTTCGCCAAGGCTGCCCATCGCCCGATCGACCAGCGGCGCACGGCTGCGGCGCAGGTGATCCCACAGCGCGACCTTGCCGGGGCGATAGCCGTGTTCGAGCAGGTCCTCCTGCGACCAGCCCAGTAGCGGCGAGGTCAGCAGGTTTGCCAGATTGAGATCGTCAAACGGCTGCGCGGCAAACCTAAGTGCCGCCATCAGATCACGCACCGCAAGCGGTGCGGCGAGGCGCAGGCGGTCCACGCCGGCGACCGGAACCCCGGCAGCGTGAAGCCGTCCGACGATCAGCCCGGCCAGTTCCTTGCGCTTGCGCACCAGCACTATGACGTCGCCCGCAGTCGCGCGCCGCGCCTTTCCGGGATTCTGCCCTTTCACCAGCGGAAATCCCTCGTCCATCCACCGTCGGACCTGACTGGCGATGCGGTCGGCCAACCGCCGGTCGGAACGGGCGAACCAGGTGTCCTCGCCCTCCTCGTCGTTCGCCTCGTCGTCATCAGCCGCACCGACCACGCGCCACAGCGTAACCTGTCCGGGACGATCCTCGCCGACATGAGCCTGCGGTGCGTCGCTGAGGCCGAAATTGGCCTGGCCTATCCGTGCGATTGCCAGGTCGACGAATTCCAGCACCCGGTGCGCGGTGCGAAAACTCGTCCCCAGCCCCAGATCCTGCAACTCGCGCGCGCGGCGGCTGGCGCGCAGTTCGATGACGTTTTCAGCCAGCCCGAGCATCTGCGCACGCACCCGTCGCTTGGCCCGCTCGAAGTTCTCCGGGCTCGTCCCCTGAAAACGGAAAATCGCCTGCTTGTAGTCGCCCACGACGAACAGGGTACGCAGCTTGTCGCCGTGCAGTCCCTCACCACTGAAGAAATCGCCGATCAGCGCGTCGATGATCTGCCACTGCGCGGCATTGGTATCCTGTGCCTCGTCGACCAGCACGTGATCGAAACGCCGGTCGAGCTTGTAGCGGATCCAATCGGCCAGTTCGGAACGCTGCAGCAGATGCGCTGCCTGGCGGATCTGATCGTCGAAATCGACAAAACCCGCGCGCGCCTTGGCCTCATCCCAGGCGAGCGCAAAACGGCGCCCCAGTTCGAGCGCCGGGGTCAGCCATCCCACCAATGCAACAAGCGCCTGCCGCTCGCGCACTGCAAGGACCGACGCGAGCACCGCTTCGGCGGCGAAGGTGAAACTTTCCTCGAACTTCTCAAGCGAGGACGCGTTCTTGACCGTGTCCTTCTGCGTGAACAACACCTTCGAGAGATCGGGCAATGTCGCCAGCCGCACTGCCGGATCAGCGCCAAGCCACGCTGCGATTACCGCGCGGCCTTCAACGCCCGTCTTCGCCGACCATTGCGCATAGGCCGACAGGCAGCAGCGCAGCGCCTCGACATCGAACAGATCGTCGCCGCACAATGCCGCGATCGAGGCTTCGTCGGCATCGGCGGGCAGGCCGAGCAATCGGCGCACCCCGGCCTCCATCGGCGGCTGCCACGCCCCCGCGCCGAACCACGCTTCGCGCGCCTCGGCACAGCGCAGCAGGTAGCCCTCGACCGCATCGGGACCGAGCCGCTCCGACAGGGTCGCGACCGCATCGAGCACCGCCGCATCGTTGCCGCGCTCGGCTTCAAGCAGCAGGTCGGCCAATACGTCGCGCAACAGCAATTGCCGGTCGCGGTCCTCCATCGCCTTGGTTCCCGGCATCAGCCCTGCCTCGTGCGGAAAGGCGGCGAGCAGCCACTGGGCGAAGGCGTGGATCGTGTCGATCCGCAATCCGCCGCCGGGGCAATCGAGTACCTCGGCAAACAGGGTGCGCGCCCGCGCCTGGGCGGCAGGGCCGGAGGGCGCGCCGATCGCCTCCAGATCGCGGAACAGGTCGGTCGGACTGGCCCGCACCCAGCGCGCCAGCACCTCGTTGATCCGGGTCGCCATTTCCGCTGCTCCGGCCTTGGTGAAGGTCAGGCAAAGGATCTGCGATGGTGCAACCCCATCCTGCAGAAGCAGCCGCAGCACGCGGGCCGACAGCACCTGAGTCTTGCCTGTCCCTGCCGAGGCGGAAAGCCAGACCACCTCACCCGGATCGACCGCCGGGCGCTGTTCATCGGTCAGCGGATAGACGCGGCTCATGGCTTCACCTCCCACGCATCGGCGCGGGTCTGCCACTCGTCGAGCCGCATCAACTGATCATAGTCGTTGTAACCGCCGATGTCCGGATTGAGCCGCGCGGTGAATGCCTCCTCGCCCTTGATCCAGCGGGCAATGGCATCGCGCAAATAGGCGTCGATCCGATCGAGAAACTCGTCGCGGGGCAGGCCGGATTTCTTCTTCCCGTCCAGCACCGGCTCGCTGACATAGCCGAAGTCATCGCCATCGCGCGTCCTGGCAAGGGACCAGTATTCAAAGCCGTCCGGCTCACCTGCAACGCCGGCAAATCCGCCATCGCGCGCAATCAGCGCGAGGACGCCAAGCTGGAGCGCGAAACCGTTCTCCACCATCCGGCCTGAAGGTGGTCCGCCAGTCTTGTAGTCGACCACCACCAGGTTACCATTGGCGCGCGCATCGATCCGGTCAGCGCGGCCGTGGACCCGCACTCCGTCGACCTCCATCTGGCCCTTCTGCTCGCTGACCAGAACCCGCCGTCCTTCAAGCGCATCGGCGGCAATCTGCGCGTCGATCCATTCGAGCGCGCGTGCCAGGCGCGGCCACCACAACGTGCGGACCAGGGGATGCGCCTGCATCGCGGCCAGTTCCTCACCCGCCAGTGCGAGCAGTTCGCCCGGCCCGCCGCCGGCCTTGTGCCACCGGTCGAGCACGGCGTGGACCAGCGTGCCCTTCCACGCCGCGCTGGGTTCGGCATCAAGCGGGTCGAGCGCGCGCAGGCCAAGGATCGCCTGAGCATAGAACTGATATGGGTCAGAGCGCAGTCGGTCGATCGCAGTCACGGCCAGCGCTACATCCCGCTGCGCAGCGCTCGGTAGTGGTGCGGGGCGTGGATAGGGCGGCGTGGGACTGGCAAGATCGAGCGCGCGGGCCAGTTCCACTGCGCGCGTCTCACGGTGCGCCTCGGCCAGTTCACCGAGCAGCGCCTCGACCCGCAGGACGAAGCGGCTGGGGATCACCGGCGCGCCCTCGTCGCGGTCAGCCCAGCTCAGCACCACCTCTGGCGCGCCCAGCGCCCCGGCCAGGTCGTGTGCGGCCAGGCCGATGCGGAACTCCCCCGATGGCACTCCCAGCGCGCGCAGCACGGCGGGCGGCAACAGCGGTTCCGCACCGGGACTGGCTGGCCACGATCCTTCGGTCAGGCCGCCGCAGATCACCAGATCGGCGCGGCTCATCCGCGCTTCAAGCAAGCCGTAGATCGCCACGCGCGGATGCCCGCCCCACGGTGGGCGCACGGCGACGCTGTCCATCGCATCGCGCAGCACGGCGGGCAGGTCATCGGGGGCGAGCATGGTGCCGACTTCGGCCGCTGCGCCGCGCAGTTCCTCAACCAGTGCTGCCAGCGCGCGGCCATCGGCATTGGCCCACAGATCCGCGCCGCACAGCGCCTCGCCCGCAACGGCAAGGCGATCAAGTGTCTCGGCCAGCGAAATCTCCTCGGGCCAGTCGAGCAGCGGAGCGATGATGGCCTCGACCTCGCTCCACCACTCGCGGACCACTTCGCCCGCCTTGTCAGCTGCCGCGCGGAGTGGCGGCAGACCCGGCAGCGGACGCGGGCCACGCAGCTGCAAATCAAGCTTGCGCGCGTTCTCCAGCCACGCGGCGCGAGGCTCGCCGCGCCGCACCAGCGGATGTTCAAGCAGCGCGAGCAACGGCACCGGAGCCGCGCTTGTCGCGACGATTTCCGCCAGCTGCAGCAAGACACGCCCGGCAGACGTTTGCGCCAGCGGTTGGCCCGCCGTGTCATCTGCGACGATGTTCCAGCGGCGCAGGTGGGCGACGACCCGTGCGGCCAGCCCGCGATCGGGGGTGATCAGTGCAACGCGGCGCTCAGGCTGTTCCAGTGCCTCGCGGATCAGCACGGCGACGGCCTGCGCCTCCTCGCCCGGATGCGCAGTGTTCATCAGCCGCACCCCGGCCAAGCGACGCTGTGCGGCGGGCAGGTCGACCCAGCGCGCGCTGGCACTGGATGGCAGAAACAGGTTGGAAATCGCACGGCTGCGTTCGGGCGGAGCGGCGGCAAGGCCAGCGCGATGCCACGGCTCGACCTCGTCGCGATTGATGCCCATGCGGTTGAGCAGCAGCTTGAGGTGGTATTGCGGATGAGTCAGCGCATCCCGTTCGCCAAACGGCGGATCGTCCGGACCTTCCGGTGCCCCGGCCACGCCGAGTAGATCCCAGGTTTCGTCATCGAGCGCCAGGTCGAGATCGGGGAGGATCACCGCGCCGCGCGGGCTTTCCGCCACCACCCGCAGCAGCTTCGCCAGCGCGGGCGAGGCGCTGGTGATCCCGGCGGCAACCAGCGGGATCGTCGGCGGACTTTCGTGCCACCGCCTTGCGGCATGGTCGAACAAGCGGTTGCGGCGCTCGGGCGGATCAATCTGGCCGCGTTCGACCAGTTCCGCCTGCCAGCGCGCCAGCACTGTGGCGAAGTCTCGGGTCGATTCGATCCAGTGCCGTGCCTGCTCACCGACGATTCCGGCAATACGTTCCTCGATCAGCTTGTCGAAGCCGATCCCTTCGATCGCCAGCCGGTC
>JAFEEP010000271.1 GCA_018241045.1 Pseudomonadota bacterium
AGGCAAGCGAACGTCAGGTTCAGTCACTGCGAGATCTGGTCGATGGGACCATTGCCGAGTTTACCCAGCGGACCGAGCAGCTCGACACGATCGCGACCGAGCGCTTCGCCGCACTGGGCAGCCGCAGCGAGGAGTTTCGCACCCAGCTTGACGCCGACGAGGTCGAAACCCTGGCGGCGATCCGCACCCGCGCCAAGGCCCTGTCCGACGAGCTTGAACAGGCCCGGGGCGAACTTGATTCGCAGGAGGCCGAAAGCCTCGGTTCGCTGCGTTCGCGCCTGTCCGCCGTGCGCGACGAAAGCGCCGCGATCGCGCGATCGCTGCGCGATGGCGAAGGCGCGGCGATCGAGGCCTGGCGGCTGGCAACGACCCGGCTCGAAGACGATCTGCGCCAGGCGATCGTCAAGGTCGGCGAGATCGACGAGAAGGCGCTCGAGTCCGCCCGTGCCCGGCTGGCGACCCTCGCCAGCGAGGCCGACGAGCTTGATACCCGCATGGCCGAGCGCGACCGGATGTTCTTCGACGAGGTCGAGAAGCGGCGCGACGAGTTCGACCAGCGTCATGAAGAATTCACCGGCCGGCTTGGCCAGCGCCTCGCCGCGCTCGACACCGACATTGCTGCGCGCCAGGCCGCACAGGACACCCACGCACGGCGCCTTGCCGCGCAGTCCGAGGCGATGGCCGGGACACTCGACAGCTTCGCCGCGCGGATGGCCGAAATCGCCGCACACGGCACCGAAGCCGAGGCTGCGCTAGCCATGAGCCTCGGCAGCCTCGCCGACAAGCTCACCGCAAGTCGCGAGGCTCTGGCCGGGACCGACAGCGCGGTTTCCGAACTGACTGATGGCAGCGTCCGCCTGCTCGAACTGATCCGGGCGAGCGTCGAGCACAGCTCGCATGACCTGCCCGAGGCGATGAGCGCCAGCGAGACGAAGCTCGCCGAACTGGAAGCGCGCGCTGCCGCGCTGCGCGGCACCGTGGCTGAAGCCGAAGGACACGGCGCCGCCCTGTCCGACTATGTGATCAAATCAGGCCAGGAGTTGTCCACCTCGATCGGCAAGGCCGAGGCATTCCACGCCGACTTCACCCGCCACAACGAAAGCCACGTCGCCAGCCTGGCCGAGCTGCGCCAGTCGCTCGCCGCGGTTCGTGCCGAGAGCGTGGCGGTTGCCGCCATGGCGCAGGATCAGCTTGGTGCTGCGATCGAGCAATTGAACACCTCTGCCCGCGCTGCGGTTGCCGGGATCGAGGAGATGAGCGCCCAGGCCGTGTCCGAACTCGCGCATCGCCTCGGCGAGGAAAGCGGCGCAGCGATCGACACGGCGATGCGCGCCCGCGCCTCGGAGGTCGCGGTGCAGCTTGAGCAGGCTGCGGCCAATGCCGCCGGGGTCAGCCGCGAGGCCGCGATCCAGTTGCGCGATCAACTCGGCAAGGTCAACGAACTGGCGGGCAACCTTGAGCGTCGCGTCGCCCACGCACGCAGCCGGGCCGAGGAGCAGGTCGACAATGATTTCGCCCGCCGCGTGGCGCTGATCAACGAATCGCTCAATTCCAACGCGATCGACATTGCCCGCGCCATGGATTCGGATGTGACCGACACGGCCTGGGCGGCCTACCTCAAGGGCGACCGCGGGATCTTCACCCGCCGCGCGGTCAAACTGCTCGAGGCACCCGACGCCAAGGCGATCGCCCAGCTCTATGAGAACGACCGCAGCTTCCGCGACAACGTCAGCCGCTACATCCACGATTTCGAGGCCATGCTGCGCCAGTTGCTCTCGACCCGCGACGGTCACGCCCTGGGCGTGACGCTGCTCTCGTCGGACATGGGCAAGCTCTACGTCGCGCTCGCCCAGTCGATCGAGCGGCTGCGCAACTAGGGCAACATCACCATCTTGAGCGCGCCAGCCTCGCGCCCCTCGAACAGGCGGTAGGCTTCGGCGCCATCGCTCAACGGCAGGCGATGGGTGATGTAGCGCTCCGGCTTCAGGCGTCCTGACTGGACCAGCGGGAACAGCGCGGGCAGTTCCTCAGGGACAGAGCAGGTACCGGCCCGAAAGGTCAGGCCACCGGCGAAGGCCCGCTCGAGCGGGAAAGGAAAGCGCCGTGATTGCTGGACGCCGATTACCGAGACCGTCCCGCGCTTGCGCACCAGGCGCAGCGCGAAATCCACCGTGGCATCGCTGCCGACGACCTCGACCACGCAATCGAGTTTGCGGCCGTGGCTGTCCTGCTTGATGCGTTCGAGCGCCTCGTCGGGATGGAGCGCCACTGCTCCGGCAGCCTCGGCCAGCGCGCGTCGTTCGGTGATCGGATCGATCGCATAGACCACATGGGCACCCATGACGAAGGCGCTGTCGACCGCCATCAGGCCGATCGGTCCCAGCCCGACCACGGCGACGCTTGAGCCGGGGCGTATGTCGGCCTGCCGTGCCCCGAACCACGCCGTCGCCAGGGCATCGGTCATCATCAGCGCCTGGTCGAGGTTGACCCCGTCCGGCACCGGCACGGCATTCATATCCGCTGCGGGAACGCGCACTGCTTCGGCCTGCGAGCCCTGCAATTGCGCCGACAGACCATAGCAGGCACCCAGCCCGAACTCGCAGGTGTTGATCACCCCGGCAAGGCAGGAGCGGCACTTGCCGCAACCCACCGCGGCCGGCAGCATGACCGTGTCGCCCGGTTTGACCCGCTGCACCGCGCGCCCGACTTCGACCACCTCGCCCACGGCTTCGTGGCCGACACAAAAACCGACGTCCTCTGAAAAGCCATGGCCGTGGTAGATGTGCAGGTCCGATCCGCAGATCGAGCAGGCCTTGACCCGGACGATCGCGTCGCCCGCCGATTGGGGCACCGGATCATCCATCGCTTCATAGCGCACATCGCGGGCGCCATAGTATCGCAGGGCCTTCATGTCAGCGCTCGTTCATCGCGGCATATTCCCCGATCTTCTGCTTGCCGAGCTGGCTCATGTGGACCTCGTCCGGGCCATCGGCGATGCGCACGAACCGGTTGAGGGTGAAGAACCGCGCGATCGGCGTGTCATCCGAAACACCCATCCCGCCGTGGACCTGGATCGCACGGTCGCACACCGTCTGCGCCATCTGTGGCGCGACGACCTTGATCGCGGCGATCAGATCCCGCGCGACCTTGTTGCCGTGGCGATCCATCGCGTCGGCCGCCTTCAGCGTGAGAAGTCGCGCCATCTCGACCTCGCAGAAGCTTCGGGCAACGTCCTGACGGATGCTCGATTGATCGGCCAATTTCTTGCCGAAGGCGACCCGGCTGTCGGCTCGCCGCGCCATGATCTCCAACGCGCGTTGGGCCTGGCCGATCGAACGCATACAATGGTGAATGCGTCCCGGCCCTAGCCGACCCTGCGCAATCTCGAACCCGCGTCCCTCGCCCAGGATCAGGTTCTCCCTGGGCACGCGCACGTTGTCAAAGCGCAGTTCGCATTCCCCACCCGGCGAATTGTGCGACCCGAACACGGTGAGGTGGCGAACGATGGTGATCCCGGGCGTGTCCGGCTCGACCAGGATCTGAGAATGCTGGGCGTGGCGCGGCGCATCGAAATCGGTCTTGCCCATGACGATCCAGATGGCGCAGCGGGGGTGCATCGCGTTGGAGATCCACCACTTGCGCCCGTTGAGTACGTAGTGATCGCCATCTGCGGTGATTGACAGTTCAAGGTTGGTCGCATCGGACGAGGCGACCTGCGGCTCAGTCATGACGTAGGCGGATCGGATCGAACCATCGAGAAGCGGCGTCAGCCACTTTTCCTGCTGCTGCGGCGACCCATACCTCGCCAGCACTTCCATGTTACCGGTATCGGGTGCCGAGCAGTTGAGCGCCTGACTGGCCCAGGGCACC
This sequence comes from Pseudomonadota bacterium, assembly GCA_018241045.1. Classification (GTDB taxonomy): domain Bacteria; phylum Pseudomonadota; class Alphaproteobacteria; order Sphingomonadales; family Sphingomonadaceae; genus Novosphingobium. The sequence continues at coordinate 3,871 of JAFEEP010000271.1, forward strand.
CTGCCCAACAATTCGGCAAGCGGCGCATATTCGAGGTTGCTCAACCCCGGAGAGAACGCACCGTATTCATGCGGCAGGAACAGGTTCCACAGCCCTTGCGCGCGGGCCTCGTCCTTCAGCGCCTCCATCCCCGGCCATTCCTGCCACAGATTTGCAGGATCGGTGACGAACTCGTGATAGGCCTGTTCGTTGGGGTAGACGTGCTCGTCCATGAACGCGCCAACCCGCGCCAGCAGCGCCTTGACCTTGTCGCTGTGTTCGAAGTCCATCGCCGCCAGCCCTCTCGCCATTTTTTAATCGTTCGATTAATGCGGTGCGCTTCGGTGCTTGTCAAACGCCTAGGCAACCATAAGGTGGCCGCAAACGGAGAGTGCCACATGACCGAAGCGATCCTTGAGCCCGACCTGCCGATCATCGACCCGCACCACCACCTGTGGGACCTGCGGCCGATGCTGGGCGCGTTCCCACAGCCGCTTCACCCCTTCCTCGCCGCGATCGCGCTGTCGCCCTACTACACCTTCAACGAGCTTCACGCCGACGCCACCAGCGGGCACAACGTGATTGGCACGGTATTCATGGAATGCGGCGCGTTCTATCGCGCGGGTGCCAGCGATGCGATGAAGGTCGTGGGTGAGGTCGAATACGTCAACGGCGTCGCCGCGCAGAGCGCCAGCGGACTCTATGGCGATATTCGCCTGTGCGACGCGATCATCGGGCACGCCGACCTGCAACTGGGCGACGGCGCGCGTCCTGTGTTGGAGGCGCTGATCGAAACCAGCACCCGGTTCAAAGGCATCCGCCACGCTGCCGCCTGGAATGCCGATCCCGAGGTGCTCGGCCCGCCGTTCCACGCCCCCCAGGGGCTCTACACCGATGCCACCTTCCGTGAAGGGTTCCGCCATCTCGGCGAACTGGGCCTGACCTTCGATGCCTGGCTGCTCGAACCCCAGCTCGATGACGTGTTGAGCCTTGCCCGCGCCTTTCCCGATCAACCGATCTGCCTCGACCATTGCGGCACTCCGCTGGGCATGGGCAGCTATCACAGCAAGTTGCACGAGAGGTTCGACATCTGGAGGAGCAAGATCGGCGAGATCGCCGCCTGCCCGAACGTGACGATCAAGCTCGGCGGGCTGGCGATGTCGTTTGCCGGAATGCCCGATCATGGCCCGGCGGCGGGGGTTCCCTCCGAAGTTCTCGCGGCGATGTGGCGTCCCTATATCGAAACCTGCATCGAAGCTTTCGGCCCCGATCGGGCGATGTTCGAAAGCAACTATCCGGTCGACAAATGGGGCGCGAGCTATGCCGTGCTATGGAATGCGTTCAAGCGCCTGACTCACGGCGCCTCCGCGAACGAGAAGCGTGCGCTCTATGCCGGCACGGCGGCGCGGTTCTATGGCATCGAGCATCTGCTGGGCTGACATGGCGGCGATCTACCTTCCCCGCGCGATCCGCATTGGCGGCGGCGCGCTCGATGAATTGCCCGAGGCCCTGGCCCAGTTCGGACTGGCGCGACCGCTGATCCTGACCGACGGCTGGCTGGCGCAATCCGGCGTGCTCGAGCGAGTCGAGGCCCTGCTCGCCCGAGCTGGCATTGCGGCGCGCAGTTTCACTGGCGTCGTTCCCGATCCGACCGTCGCGTCGGTCGATTCCGCGCTCGCCTTCCTGCACCTTGGCGATCACGATTGCGTGATCGGACTGGGCGGCGGCAGCGCGATCGACACGGCGAAGATCGTCGCGGTGAAGGCCCAGCGCGACGTTCCGATCGGCGCGCTCAAATCCCCCCACCAGGAGGACACGCCCGCATTGCCGATCGTCGCCGTGCCGACCACGGCAGGCACCGGGTCCGAGGCGACGCGCTTCACCGTCATCACCGACGAGGCGACCGACGAGAAGATGCTCTGCGCCGGGCTCGCCTACCTCCCCACCCTGGCGGTGATCGACTACGAACTGACCCTGACCAAGCCCGCGAGGCTGACCGCAGATACCGGGATCGACAGCCTGGTCCACGCGATCGAGGCCTATGTCTCGAAGCGTGCCAATCCTTTCTCTGACGCTGCCGCACTTTCGGCGATGCGGCTGATCTGGCCCAACCTGCCGCTGGCCTGCGCCGACCCTGGCAACCGCGCGGCTCGTGAAGCGCTGATGCTCGGCGCCTTGCAGGGCGGC
>JAFEEP010000272.1 GCA_018241045.1 Pseudomonadota bacterium
AGCCCCGTCTCGATCGCGCGGGCAATCGCATCCGCGATCGCCTGATACTTGATGCCGACCCCGTCGAGATCGGGCAGCCATGCCTCAGTCGTCAAACGAACTGCCCCGGCCAGGCTCACGCCCTTCAAGTTTCGCCCAGAGGCGCTCGGTTCCGGCTTCCTGCGCGCGGTTGACGTATTGCGACGACACCAGCCAACCCTTGATCGGGCGCAGCGGCAGCAGGCAACCGATCAGCATCAGCGGAACCGAAGTCACCAGATGAACCCACATGGGCGGGGCGACGGCAACCTCGAACCAGACGACAAATCCGATGAGCAGCGGCGCGACCAGGCACAATGAGAAGAAGGCGGGGCCATCGTCAGGCGTGGCGAACCGATAGTCGAGCCCGCATTCGTCGCACTTGTCGACGATCTTCAGCCACGAACGGAACATATGTCCTTCGCCGCAGCGCGGGCATTTGCCGTGCCAGCCAGTGCGCAGAATCCAGTCGAACTTGCTATTCGCGAAACCGTGTTCAGACATTTCTTCAGACTCCTTCGGCACCGCGTCGGACGGAAATCGTCAAGTTGATGCCCCGGTCGAACGGGGCACGTCATGCCGAGTCGACCGTTGAGCTTCATTGTATGGATTTTGCAACCATGCAATCTGCCGGCATCGCATTTTCATGTGACGCTGGCAGGCCGCGATCCCATGAAACATCAGACCGATTCGCGCCTTCTGAAGATCTTGCGCCGCAAAATCAGGGCGTTGCCACGCCCTTCTGCTCGGCATCGACCTGCGCCTGTATCTGCTTGTAGAACGCCTCGCGCGCTTCGGGTTCGGGGCCTTCGTCCGCCCGCGTCCAGTCGGCGTTGCTGGCGATCACCAGGTGACGCTTGGGGTCGATGAAGATGCCCTGGCCGAAGATACCTTGAGCGCCAAAGCTTCCATCATCGTAAGTCCACCACTGATAGCCATAGCCCCGGCCCGCGTGGCCGATGTCCTTCTGCTTGGTCGTCGCTTGGGCGAACCAATCCGCCGGGACCGCGGACTTGCCGTCCGCCCCCTTCGCGCCGCCCATCGCGTAGAGGCCAAAGCGGGCATAGTCGCGGGTCGCGGCCTGGATGCAGCAGCCCGCGATCTCCTGCCCGGTCGCGCCGAGCAGCCAGGTGCCCTCGGCCTCCATCCCGCCGGGCTGCCAGATCTTTTCCGCCATGTAGTCGGCCAGCGGCCGCCCCACGGCCGAGGAGACCAGCACCCCGATCAGGTTGGTTTCGCCAGTGTTGTAGTGCCACACCTCGCCCGGCGGGTGCGCGCGGGGGAGGTGACGCATATAGCTGACCGTGGCATCCAGCCCATCCTCGGGCTTGGCCTTGTTGAACAGGGCGACGTCGGACCTGGGATCCTCATAGTCCTCGTTCCAGCGAACGCCCGAGCTCATCATCAAAAGTTGGCGCACGGTAACGTCGTCGTAGGCGGAACCGCGCAGGCCGGGGATATACTGGCTGACCTTGTCCTCAAGGCTCTTGATCTTGCCGTCCGCCAGCGCCGCGCCGACCAGGGTCGAGGTGAACGACTTGGCGACCGAGAAGCTGGTCCAGCGCCCCTTGGCGTCGAAGCCGAGGCCATAGTGCTCGAACCGGACCTTGCCGTCCTGGACGATCACGATCCCGGCGAGGCGCTGCCCCTTGGCATAGGCATCGAAGCCGGGGATCGCCAGCGGCTTGCCCGAAGGCAGCGGCAGGGGATGGGTCGAGGCGGCGAAGGTGTGGTGCTGAGCCAGCACCGGCAGCCGGTCGAGCGCGCGGAATGCCGCGTCACGCTGATCCTGCGACCATGACAGGACATCGGCGTTCGTCGGCATCGCGGCAAGGAGCCCGCGCGTTTCCTTGTCCAGGCTGGCATAATAGCCGCCGCCAGCGACCAGCAGAGCTGCCGCCACGCCCAGCGTGATTGTCCGTTTACGCATGATCCCTCCGTTTGGCTGGAGGGTATTCAATCATCCAATGGCGATGCTGTCGAGGTGGGGAGTGCTGGTTCCACGGATCTGCGTGAAGCAAGAAAGGTCAGCCCTTGGGCACGATCCTGCGGATCATCCCTTCCTGCGCCACGCTCGCCACCAGGCGGCCGTCGCGGGTGAAGATCCGGCCGCGGTTGAAACCGCGGCCACCACCGCTCCACGGGCTGTCGGTGGCATAGAGCAGCCATTCGTCGGCACGGAACGGCTCGTGGAACCAGACGGCGTGATCAAGGCTGGCGCTCATCACCTCGCCGCGTGCCCATGACAGGCCGTGGGGCAGGGCGCAGGTGCCCAGCAGGGTCATGTCGCTGGCGAAGGCCAGCACGGCGCGGTGAATGCGCCGATCGTCGGGCAAGGGGGCGATCGCCCGGAACCATGAATGCGAGACTGGCGGGGCGGGCTGGGGGTTCATCCAGTGCCGCGCTTCCACCGCGCGCATTTCGACGGGGCGGTCGGCAAGGAAATGGTGACGCGCCTCGGGTCGGGCCTGTTCGGCAAAGCGGCGGCGTACTTCGACCTCGGGCTCGAGATCCTCGGGCGGAGGAACGTCCGGCATCGGCGCGTCGCTGTGGTGCAACCCCTCCTCATGCTTCTGGAACGAGGCGGTGAGGTTGAGGATCGGGCGGCCCTGCTGGCTGGCAACGACGCGGCGGTTGGAGAACGAGCCGCCGTCGAAATCGCGTGCCACGGCATAGTCGGTTTCGTGCTCCTCGCTGCCGCCGCGCAGGAAATAAGCGTGAAGCGAATGGGCAGGGCGGGCCGGATCGACTGTCGCCTCGGCGGCGAGCAGCGCCTGAGCGATGACCTGTCCGCCGAACACGCGGCCAATCCCGCCGCGCTTCTTGCGGCCGATGAAAAGGTCGTCGCCCTGGGGCTTGACCTCCAGCAGTTTGACCAGCCCGGCGACGAGTTGTTCGGGAGTGCGTTGAGCGTCCATCCCGTGCCTTTGCGTTGCAATTCAGGACGCGTCAATGGCGGGCGCGGCTCAGGGCAGCGGGGTGCCGCCTTCCAGTCGGGCGATCTGCCGGAACAACGCGCGACGCATGGTGCCGCCGATCGCGATCGAGAGGTGTCCGATCGCGCGGCGCTCGCGCCAGATATGGTCGATCATCGGATGATCCGCTGCCGCGCAGCTATCGCACCAGCGCACATCGGGGTGATCGAGCAGGTCGAGGTTCTCGCGCTGGAGCAGCACCCCGGGGGAAAAGCGGGCAAGGCGCTCGTCGAATGCGGTCTTGTAGGAATAGGCGCCGGGCGCGGTGAGAAACTGGACCAGCATGGCGACGGGTTCGTCGTCGAGCCACAGGGTCAGCCGTTCGAGCTTGCCCCGCGTCGCCGCACCCGCCAGCGCCTCGCGGAACAGGCTGGCCGTGGCGTGGTGCGAGGCGAGAGCGGAACCCGCCGTGCCTTTCCAGCCCGAATGTTCGAGTGCCAGGAACGCCTCGGTCCATTCGGCCAACCCGGCATCACCACGCTGCCGTTCGAAGCGCAGCTTGCCCAGTTCGGACAGGCGGTTGTGCTGGCGACGCAACTCCTTGCGCTTCTTGCCCGACAGGCTGGCCTCGAAGTAGGCGGTGGGGGACTGGGTCGATGCGAGCAGCGCGCGTTCCTCGCGGTGAACCAATGCGCCGTGGCGGCCTTGCTCGTAGAGGACCTGGCGTAGTGCGGCGTGGGCAGGGCCTTCAAGCGGCACCTGCGCGAGGTGGAGGAACAGGCCCGTCCCGGCGTGGCGATCGGCCCAGGCGAACAGCCCGCGCCAGAACGCGGCCTCGTGACCGTGCGCGATCAGCGGCGCGCCAAGGAAGCTGTTGCCGTGCGTCCAGGTGCAGAGTTGGGGGATCGGGCGGCCATAGTAGCGCAGTTCATGGCGCAGCGGAATCAGGCCGATCAGGCTACCACCGTGCTCGACCACGAACAGGCGCACCGAACCGCGCGGATCGAGCGCGCGCAGGGCGGGGAGCAGATACCAGGCCTCGTGGAAAGGATTGGGTTCAAAGGTGCGGGCGGCAAGCGCGTCCCACTGCGCGCGCCGGTCTGCCGCTTCGAAGGCGCGCCAGTCGAGCATCCGCGTCTTGACCTCCGCCGGTGCGGGCGGGGCAAGCCGGTCAAGATCGGTCAGCGACAGGGCGGCCAGGGTGGCCAATGGCACGGGCTCCGGATCGGTTGCGGACGTCCCGCGTCATAGCGGGAATGTGCCAAGGAAGAGCTAACGTGCACCAGACAAAGCAAAACCCCGCCCGGATTGCTCCGAGCGGGGCTTGTTTCACCTAGCCAGGGCCGTGAGCTTAGCCTGCGGCGTGACCAGCCAGCGCGGCGAGCAGGAGCAGTGCCACGATGTTGGTGATCTTGATCATCGGGTTGACGGCCGGTCCGGCGGTATCCTTGTAGGGATCACCGACCGTATCACCGGTTACCGCGGCCTTGTGGGCTTCGCTGCCCTTGCCGCCGTAGTTGCCGTCCTCGATGTACTTCTTGGCGTTGTCCCAGGCGCCGCCGCCTGCCGTCATCGAGATCGCGACGAACAGGCCGCCGACGATCACGCCGAGCAGCAGCGCACCCAGCGCGGCAAAGCCGTTGGCTTGCCCCGCAACCGCGCCGATCACGAAATAGACCACGATCGGAGCCAGAACCGGCAGCAGCGAGGGGATGATCATCTCCTTGATCGCCGCCTTGGTGACGAGATCCACGGTGCGGGCATAGTTGGGACGGCTGGTGCCGGCCATGATGCCCGGATCGTTCTTGAACTGCTCGCGCACGTCGATCACCACGTCGCCTGCGGCACGGCCCACGGCGGTCATCCCCATCGCCCCGAACAGGTAGGGCAGCAGGGCACCGAGCAGCAGCCCGACGATGACGTAGGGATTCTCGAGGCTGAAATCGACCGTCACGTCCTTGAAGAATTCGCGAAGGTCGGTGGTGAAGGCGGCGAACAGGACCAGCGCGCCAAGGCCCGCCGAACCGATCGCATAGCCCTTGGTGACGGCCTTGGTGGTGTTGCCCACCGCGTCGAGCAGGTCGGTCTTTTCACGCACGCTGTCGTCCAGGCCCGCCATTTCGGCGATGCCGCCAGCATTGTCGGTGACCGGGCCATAGGCGTCGAGCGCGACGACCACGCCGGCCAGCGCGAGCATGGCGGTGGCGCCATAGGCGATCCCCATCAGGCCAGCGAGCTGGTAGGCGATGATGATGCCGCCGCAAATCACCAGGATCGGCAGCGCGGTCGATTCAAGGCTGACGGCCAGCCCCTGGATGACGTTGGTGCCGTGGCCGGTGACCGATGCCTTGGCGATCGACTTGACCGGGCGATAGTCGGTGCCGGTATAGTATTCGGTGATCCAGATGATCAGCCCGGTGATAGCCAAACCAAGCAGCGAGCAATAGAACAGGTCGCGCCCGGTGTAGGTCTGGTTGCCGAACGGCATTTCCATGCCCGCGCCGCTGAACCCGCCCGAGAGCACGTAATCGATCGCGAACCAGATCGCCGGAATCGACAGAGCCGCGGTGACCCAGAAGCCCTTGTACATCGCGCCCATGACGTTGTTCGACTTGCCGAGCTTGACGAAATAGGTGCCGATGATCGAGGTGACGATGCACACGCCGCCGATCAGCAGGGGCAGGCTCATCAGCCCGGCAAGGTTGTCCACGCCCTTCAGCAGCAGTGCGGTCAGCACCATGGTTGCGCCAACGGTCACGACATAGGTTTCGAACAGGTCGGCGGCCATGCCGGCGCAGTCGCCGACGTTGTCGCCCACGTTGTCGGCGATGACCGCCGGGTTGCGTGGATCGTCCTCTGGGATGCCTGCCTCGACCTTGCCGACCAGGTCGGCGCCGACGTCGGCAGCCTTGGTGAAGATCCCGCCGCCCAGACGCGCGAAGATCGAGATCAGCGAGGCGCCGAAGGCCAGCGCGGTCAGCGCCTGGACCACGGTGCGGTCTTCACCGCCGACCGTGTAGCCGCCGGGGCCGATCAGATACCAGTAGAACACCGAGATGCCGAGCAGGGCCAGGCCCGCCACCAGCATACCGGTGATCGCTCCCGCGCGGAACGCCAGGGTCAGGCCTTCCTGCAGCCCGGTCTGCGCCGCCGCGGCGGTGCGCAGGTTGGAGCGCACCGAGACGTTCATCCCGATGAAGCCCGCTGCGCCCGAAAGCACGGCGCCCAGCACGAAGCCGATCGCCGAAATCTTGCCCAGCGTCAGGGTGATGATCACCGCGACGACCACGCCGACCAGCGCAATGGTTGAATACTGACGCTTGAGGTAGGCCTGCGCGCCTTCCTGGATCGCGCCGGCGATCTCCTGCATCTTTGCATTGCCTGCCGGTGCGCCGAGCACCTGGCGGCTGGTGACGAAGCCATACACGACGGCCAGAAGTCCCAGTAATATCGAGATTGTGACAGGATTCACGGACACGCTCCCCCTAATGGTTTGTCCATAGCGAAAACCCCGCCGATCGCGGGGCTGCGACGCGCAGGCTAGTGCGTGGCTACGCCCATTGCAACGCCTCTCCTGCGCATTTTCCGGGGCATTCCCATGCCACGCCTGGCGCCCCAGTTCCGTTTCGATACGTGCGCCAGATCAACGACCTGCGCGCCGTTCTTGCCGCACAACGCGGTTTATGAGAGATTGCCATTCGTGGTTTAGAGGGGGTTAACCAATGCAAGCGGCGGTAAAAGGGCTGTTCCAGTGGATGCCGTTTCTGTTCGGAATCGGCTTCATCGCGCCGCTGATCGCGCAGATCATCGAGCGTTGGGGGCTGCCGGTGCCGCTGGGGATCAGCCCGGTCGCGTTCGGCCTGCTGATCGGCGCGCCGTGGGGGCTGATCACCGTGATCCGGGGGCGGTGGCTGTGAGCGAAGCCGATCCGGTGCTGCGCGCACCGCTGACCGAACCTGGCCTGGCTCCCGCTGGTGACGCCCCGGCGCTGCCGCTCGGCCCGGAAGGGCTTGACCGTCACACTCGCCGCGACCTGCTCAAGGAGGAAATGGCAATCGCCCAGACCTTCCACGGCGGGCGGATGTGGCCCTATGCCCTGGCGGCGTTCGGTTGTTTCGCGGTGTGGCTCAGCTTCTTTCCGCTGGCGATCACCGGCCACCTCAACCTGCCCGTGGCCTTCGTGCTGTCATGCATCTTCGCCACCGGCGGCTATGTCACCAGTCACGAAGCGATGCATTCGAACCTCGGTCGTCCGGGTGAAAAGACCCGCTGGCTCAATGAAGCGGTCGGCGCGGTGTCGACCATTCCGATCGTGTTCCCGTTCTCGATGGCGCGGATCATGCACCTCGAACATCACTATCACTGCAACGATCCGCTCCAGGATCCCGACTACCCTGACGAGGCGCCCAACGCGGTGATGGCCTGGTACAAGACCTGGTACAACCGCC
>JAFEEP010000273.1 GCA_018241045.1 Pseudomonadota bacterium
CGCTGCTCGAGGAGGACGGGGTGGTGATCGAGGAATCGGGCGCAATCGTCCAGCACCTGATCGACGCTTACGGCCACGGCCGCTTCGCGCCGGCTCCAGCCGACGCACTACGCCACCTGCAATGGATGCATTTTGCCGAAGGCTCGGCGATGACCCCGATCCTGCTTCAGCTTTACACCGCGCGCCTGGGAGAAGGGGCCGCAGCAATACAGCCGCGCATCACCGAGCAGTTGCAAAGCCACTTCGCCTTCCTCGAAGCCGAACTTGGTCCCACGGGCCATTTCGTCGGCGACGACTGGACTGGCGCAGACGTCATGCTCAGCTTCCCCGCCGAGATCGCGGTGATGCAGGGACAGGCCGCGGCCTACCCCAAGCTCGCCGCCTTTGTCGCCGCAGTACACGCCCGCCCGGCCTGGCAACGCGCCCGCGAAAAGGGCGGCGCTTACTACGGCTTCTAGCTTCTACCCGCTCCCCCAATCAGGCGGGTTCCGACGCCCGCGCCTTGACCACGTCGTCAGCGTGCTTGCCGCCCAGTTCGGCGAGGTGATCGAACCCGGCGGTGAAGCTCGCCAGCCCCTGGCTCATCGAGCGCAGTTCGGCGTCGAGGCCGTGCAGCCCGCTTTCGGGCAGCAGTGCCTCGACCCGTTCCCACCGCGACCAGTCGGGATGGGGCGAGAGGCCGAGGATCTGCCCACGCCGCGCCGACAGCACCGATCCGGCCTTCGATCCCGTACCGGCCGGAGTATCGACCGCGACCTTTACGATCGGCTCGAGCAGATAAGGCGAGGCTTGGCCCAGGGCATCGCCCATTGCCGTGCGCCCGGCGATGCGGAAGGCCAGTTCCGAGCTGTCAACCGAGTGGAACGAGCCGTCGTTGAGCGTCACCTCGACATCGACCACGGGGAAACCCAGCGGGCCCTTCTCCATCGCATCGCGCACCCCCAGTTCGACTGCGGGGATCCATTGCTTGGGGATCACCCCGCCGGTGATCTTGTCGATGAAGCGGAAGCCTTCGCCGCGCGTCAGGGGGCGGATGTCGATCACGCAATCCCCGTACTGGCCATGCCCGCCTGACTGCTTCTTGTGGCGCCCGCGCTGGCTGGCGCCCTTGCGAATCGATTCGCGGTAAGCGATCCGGGGTGGCTGCGTATCGACCGTCACGCCATAGCGCCGCTGCAGTCGGCCGATCACCACGGCGAGGTGATCGTCGTTGATGCCGCGCAGGATCGTTTCGTGGCTGGCATCGTCCTGAGTCCATTCGAGCGCGGGGTCCTCTTCGCAGAGGCGATGGAGCGCGGTCGAGAGCTTGACGTCGTCCTTGCGGTCGCGGGTGCGGATCGCGACGGCGGCGTTGCGCGCAGGATAGTCGGGCGCGCCGCTGTGACTCATCCGTGCCTCGCGGCGGCCCAGAACCATGCCGCTGCGCGCGCCATCGACCTTGGCGACGGCGATGATGTCGCCGGGCTGCGCGGCGGCCTGCTTGGCGGTCTTGTCGCCCTGGACGAAGAACAGCGATCCGGTGCGTTCGGCCTCGCTGCCGACGATCAGTTCGTCGCCTTCATGAAGGCCGTCGCCCAACACTCGACCAAGCGCGAGGCGGCCCATCGCTCCGCCATTGGCGATCTTGAACACGTGTAACGCGCCGCCTGCCTCCAGTCCGACCCGCTGCGCCGCAGCTGCGGGAGCTGGCGCCTCGTGACGCAGCAGCTTGAGCAGGCGATGGACGCCGCCACCGGTCAGCGCCGAGCCGAGCAGCACCGGCACCACCTTGTTGCCCGCGGTGTCGGCGGCAAGATCGGACAACACCAGCGCCGGGTCGGGCGTCTCGTCCATCAGCAGCGCTTCGAGCAACGTGTCGTCGAAATCGGCGAGGGTTTCGAGGAGGTGCGCGCGCTCCTCCTTTTCCCGCGCAGCGACCGCGTCGGGAATATCGACCCGCTCGCTCTCCTTGCCGGGGCGGTAGCGGTAGGCGCGCTCGAGAGCGAGATCGACATAGCCGGTGACCAGATCCCCATCGCGGATCGGGATCTGGCGCAGAGCGAGCGGTTCACGGCTGAGCGGTTGCAGCTCCGCGATCAGTTCGCGGATCGCTCCGGCGCGGGCATGGTCGATCTTGTTGACGAAGATGATGTGGGGCACGCCCAGTTCGTCCAGCCGGCGCAGCGCCGGTTCGGCAAGGGCGGCGCGTTCTGGCGCGGGGTCGATCACCACCACCGCGATGTCGGCCGATTGCAGCGCAGCCAAGCCATCGGCGGCAAAGCCGGTGCCGCCGGGCACATCGATCAGCGCGAAGCGATCGTCGAGGTAGGAGAAATGCGACAGGTTGATTTCGGTGGAGCTGCCCCGGGCGCGCGCTTCGGGGCTGGCATCGCCGACGGTATTGCCGGTTTCGACGGCGCCCTGTCGATTGATCGCGCCGCTGGCGAACAGCAGGGCCTCGGCCAGGCTGGTCTTTCCCGTGCCGGCCGGCCCGACCAGGGCGACCGCACGGGTTGCTGCACTGCCGCCAGACGCTCCATTTTGGGTGTTGCCCATCACTCGCCTCCTTGTTCACGAAAGCGCGCCGGGTGCTGTGCCGTTGCACGCCGACGCGCAAGGACTGGCGGCGATGCTGTGCCTCTCCCCGGCGAGTCGCAAGCGAAATCTGCGGCGCATTTGGTGCTTGTGCCGTAACGGGGCGCGACATAGCCTGCGGGGATGACCACGGGGATTGATTGGCAGGCGCAGGTCGGCCGTAGCTGGGCGGAAAACTACCGCCTGACTGACCGCTCGTTTGCCGGACTGACCGAACGATTGCTCGAACGGATTGCCGAACGCGGCGGCAATCGCGTGCTCGATGTCGGCTGCGGGGCGGGACAGCTCTCGCTGGCCGTGGCGCGGCAGCGGCCAGGCGCGCAAGTGCTGGGGCTCGATCTGTCGCCCGACCTTGTCGCGGCGGCGAGAGAGCGGGGCGCGCTGCACGGCAATGCCAGCTTCGCCCTCGCCGACGCAGCGCAGTGGCGCGATGCGAATTTCACGCCCGACCTACTGATCTCGCGCCACGGGGTGATGTTCTTCGACGATCCGCCCGCCGCCTTCGCCAGCCTGCACGGCGCGGCGGATGAGGAGGCGGAGCTGATCTTTTCGTGCTTCCGTCCCGCCGCGGAGAATCCCTGGGCCTCGGAACTGGCGGCGATCCTGGGGGTGGCGCCCGCCGCCGATCCGCGCGCGCCAGGGCCTTTCGCCTTCGCCGATCCCGAATATGTCACCGCGATCCTGACCGCTGGCGGCTGGCGCGAGCTGCATTTCGAGGCGGTGAACTTCGCCTATGTCGCGGGCAAGCACGACAGCGACCCGGTCGAGGATGCCTTGCCTTTCTTCCGCCAGATCGGTCCGGCGGCCGCAGTCCTGCGCGGGTTGGCGGGGGAAGAACGCCTGCGCGCCGAGGGCTGGCTGCGCGACTGGCTGGCCGAACATCGCAGCGGCGACCTTATTGCCTTCAGCGCCGCGGCGTGGATCGTTTCAGCGCGGCACTGACCCGCGCATCGAACCGCTTGCCGCAGTTTCCCGCCTGCCCTATCGGCGGAGCGCTATGACTTCGACGAACGACATCCGCCGCTCATTCCTCGACTACTTCGGTCACACCGGGCACGAGGTGGTGCAGTCCGCCCCGCTGGTGCCCTATAACGATCCGACGCTGATGTTCGTCAACGCCGGGATGGTGCCGTTCAAGAACATTTTCACCGGGCTTGAGGCAAGCGCCTTTCCCCGCGCGACGAGCAGCCAGAAATGTGTGCGCGCCGGGGGCAAGCACAACGACCTCGACAACGTCGGCTATACCGCGCGGCACCACACCTTCTTTGAAATGCTGGGCAATTTCAGCTTCGGCGACTACTTCAAGGAACAGGCGATCACGCACGCCTGGACCCTGCTGACCCGCGAATGGGGGCTGGCCAAGGACAAGCTGCTGGTCACCGTCTATCACACCGATGACGAAGCCTTCGACCTGTGGAAGAAGGTTGCCGACCTGCCCGAAGACCGGATCATCCGCATCGCCACGAAGGACAATTTCTGGGCGATGGGTGACGATGGCCCGTGCGGCCCTTGCTCTGAAATCTTCTACGATCACGGCGATCATATTCCCGGCGGCCCTCCGGGCTCGCCCGACGAGGACGGCGACCGTTTCATCGAGATCTGGAACCTGGTGTTCATGCAATACGAGCAGGCGGCGGGCGAGATCGTCTCCGAGCTGCCCAAGAAGTCGATCGACACCGGCATGGGGCTGGAGCGGATCGCCGCCGTGCTGCAGGGCGTGCATGACAACTATGATACCGACACCTTCAAGGCGCTGATCGCCGCCTCGGTGGCGCTGACCGGGGTCAAGGCCGATGCGGACCATCAGGCCAGCCACCGGGTGATCGCCGATCACCTGCGCTCATCCAGCTTCCTGCTTGCCGACGGGGTGCTGCCCTCAAACGAAGGGCGCGGCTATGTGCTGCGCCGGATCATGCGCCGGGCAATGCGCCACGCGCACCTGCTGGGCGCCAGGGACCCGCTGATGTGGCGGCTGGTTCCGGCGCTGATCACGGAAATGGGCCAGGCCTATCCCGAACTCGGACGCGCCCAGCCGTTGATCGAGGAAACCCTGCTGCGCGAGGAAGTGCAGTTCCGCCGCACCCTGTCGAACGGACTCAAGCTGCTGGACGAGGCAACCGCCGGATTGGGCGAGGGTGGGGAACTGCCCGGCGAAACCGCGTTCAAACTCTATGACACCTATGGCTTTCCCTACGATCTGACCGAGGACGCTCTGCGTGCGCGGGGGATTGCGGTGGATCGTGAGGGGTTCGACAGTGCGATGGCCCAGCAAAAGGCCGCCGCCCGCGCCGCGTGGAAGGGCAGCGGCCAGGCGGCGGACAGCGAGGTATGGTTCGACATCGCCGAACGCACCGGCGCGACCGAGTTCACCGGCTATTCCGCCACCAATGGCGAGGCGCAGGTTGTCGCGCTGGTTCGGGATGGCAAGGAAGTCGACAGCGCGGGCGCGGGCGACGTGGTCAGCGTGATCGTCAACCAGACACCGTTCTATGGCGAAAGCGGCGGCCAGATGGGCGATGCCGGGACGATCACCGGCGCGGACGGGCTCAAACTGTCGGTTGACGATACCGCCAAGCCGCTGGGTCGGCTGCACGCTCATCACGCGACAGTCGAGGCCGGGACGATCAAGGTGGGCGACATGGTCCGGCTCGACATCGACACGGCCCGCCGCGATGCGATCCGCGCCAACCATTCCGCCACGCACCTGCTGCACGCCGCGCTGCGCAACCGGCTGGGCGGGCACGTGACACAGAAGGGTTCGCTGGTCGCGCCCGACCGGCTGCGCTTCGATTTCTCGCAACCCACCGCGCTGACGGCGGACGACATCGCCGCGATCGAGGCCGAGGTAAACGCGGAAGTGCGCGCCAACGATCCCGTCTCGACCCGGCTGATGAGCCCTGACGACGCGATCGAGGCCGGGGCGATGGCCCTGTTCGGCGAGAAGTATGGTGACGAGGTTCGGGTGCTGTCGATGGGCCGCACTGGCGACAAGCCCTATTCGGTCGAATTGTGCGGCGGCACTCACGTCCGCGCGCTGGGCGATATCGGCGTGTTCCGCATCGTCGGCGAAAGCGCGGTAAGCTCAGGCGTGCGCAGGATCGAGGCGCTGACCGGTGAGGGTGCGCGGCAATGGCTGGTCCACCGCGAGGACGCGCTGAAGGGCGCGGCAAGCCTGCTCAAGACCACGCCTGACGAGGTCGAAACGCGCGTTGCGGTGTTGCTTGACGAGCGACGCAAGCTGGAACGCGAACTGGCCGAGGCGAAGAAGGCGCTCGCGCTTGGCGGCGGCGGGACAAAGGCCGAAACCGCTGACGAGGACGTGGGCGGGGTAAAGTTCTCCGGCCAGGTACTCGACGGGCTCGATCCCAAGGAACTGCGCGGCCTGCTGGATCAGGCCAAGACGCGGCTCGGTTCGGGCGTGGCGGCGATTGTTGCGGTCAACGATGGCCGCGCCAGCATCGCCGCGGCGGTGACCGATGACCTGACCAGCAAGGTCAGCGCGGTCGATCTGGTCCGCGCTGGGGTCGAGGCGCTTGGCGGCAAGGGCGGCGGGGGTCGCCCGGACATGGCCCAGGGCGGCGGTCCCGATGGCGCAAAGGCGGCGGAAGCGATCGCGGCGGTCAAGGCTGCGATCGCCGCCTGATCGGGTCTAGATTCGCAGGCCGCGTCCGGCTTCGCGGCGCTCAACCTCGCTGCCGCGCGGTACGTCGCGCATGAAGCGGTCGGTGCGCTGGGCGCGCTTGATCCGGCCGTGGCTCTCGTCTGCTTGTTGCGCCAGAGGGTGCCGGGTGTCGGGGCTGTGCGGGGGGACGTCGTGCATGGTTGCTCTCCTTCACATCAACCCAACACCGCAGCGCGGGCTTCGGTTCCCGTCAGTCCGCCACCCGGTCGCGCAGCGTGGTCGAGCGGAGCTGCGGCTTTTCCGCCAGCGCGCCTTCTTCCTTGATCAGCGCGCGGTATTCGTCACGTTTTTCGTGAATCGAGGCGATGACGAAGCCCATCGGCACGCCGACATCGACCAGCACCGCTTCGGATAGCTGGAGCGAGCTTTCCAGCGTTTGGGGCACTGCGGTCGATGCGCCCACGCGGTACAGCGCGGCGGCGTGGCGCGCATCGCGGGCGCGGGCGAGGATCGGCAAGTCGGGGAAGCGCGCGCGCAGCCGCTTGACCAGCCGCTGCGCCAGCACCGGTTCGTCCATGGTCAGCACCACGGCCTTGGCCTGCCCGATCCCCAGCTTGTCGAGCGTGGCATCGCGCATCGCATCGCCGAACACCACCGGCCAGCCTTCCTGCTGCCCCCTGATCACCTGATCGTTGTCGAGGTCGATCGCGACGAAGGGCTGATCGTGGCGGCGCAGCATATCGGCGACGAGCCGACCAACCCGATCGAACCCGATCAGGATCGTGCGCGCGCGATCGTCGCTGTCGGCGGGGTCGAGCCGTGCGCCGCGATCGACCCGGCGGGCCAGTCGACGCCCCAGCCAGGCGAGGGCCGGGGTGATCGTCATGCCCAGCGCGGTGACGATCTGCCAGAACTGCGCCGCATCGCGGGTGATCAGCCGCGCACTGATCGCTGCGCCGAGCACGATCAGCGTGGTTTCCGACGGACTGGCCATGAGGATGCCCGCCTCGGTCGAAGTGCCGCGCCGTGCCCCCATCATCCGCAGCAAGGCGCCGGTGACCAGTGCCTTGATCACCAGAATCGCCGCGGTCGCGAGCAGGATCGACCCGACGTTCGCGAACAGGAAGCGCAGGTCGAGCCCCATGCCAACCGTGATCAGGAACACCCCCAGGGCGAGGCCTTCGAAGGGCTTGGTCATGCCCTCGACCTCCTCGTGGTACTCGGTTTCGGCGATCAGCAGCCCGGCGATCAGTGCCCCGACGATCGGTGACAGCCCGACCGCGCCGGTCGCGCCAGAGGCGACGATCACCACCAGCAAGCTGGCGGCGAGGAACAGCTCGGGGCTCTTGGTGCGGGCGGCCTGGGCGAACAGGCGGGGGAACAGGAACCGCCCGGCGACCAGCAGCGCTCCGATCACGAGTGCGCCCTTGACCATCACGTTGACCAGTTCGCCGCTCGACTGTGCCTCGCTGCCGCGCCCCATCGCGCCGAGCAGGAAAATGATCGGGATCAGCGCGATGTCCTCGAACAACAGCATGGCCAGCGCCGCGCGGCCAACTGGGCGGTTGGGATCGACGATGCGCAGCACCAGCGCCGTCGAGGAGAGGGCGAGGGCGAGCCCCAGTGCCAGCCCGGTGGCGGGCGAATTGCCCAGCACGATCAAGCTCAGCGCGATCAGCACCGCGCAGCAAATCAATTCCAGCGCGCCAAGACCGAAGACCTGCCGACGCATTTCCCACAATCGGGCGAACGACAGTTCCAACCCGACGGTGAACAGCAGCATGATGATCCCGAACTCGGCAAAGGGTTCAAGCCGATGGACATCAGTGATCGTTACATAACCAAGCCACGGGATCCGGTCGACAAAGGCGCCCAGGCCCGATGGCCCGACCAGGATGCCGACCAGGATGAAGCCGATTACCGGGGTAATGCGAAACCGCGCGAACAGCGGGATCACGATCCCCGCCGCGCCAAGGATCACCAGCGCGTCAGAGAGGATCGAGGTGGAGACGAGTGGATCGGTGCCGGCCATGATCACGACCTAGGCGAAGGGTGGCCCGCTTGTCACGGCCCCGCATACGAAAACGGCGGCCCTGCAAATGCGGGACCGCCGTTTTGGTCGGGTGTGGCAGGTGTTACTTCCAGTTGCCCATTTCGGTTTCGAGGTTTTGGACGATCGCCTCGAAGAAGCCCTCGGTGGTCAGCCACGGCTGGTCGGGGCCGATCAGGATTGCCAGGTCCTTGGTCATCTGGCCGCCTTCGACGGTGTCGACGCAGACCTTTTCCAGCGTTTCGGCAAAGCGCGTCACATCAGGCGTATCGTCGAACTTGCCACGATAGATCAGGCCGCGGGTCCAGGCGAAGATCGAGGCTATCGGGTTGGTGCTGGTCTGCTTGCCCTGCTGGTGCTGGCGGTAGTGGCGGGTGACGGTGCCGTGCGCGGCCTCGGCCTCGACGGTCTTGCCGTCTGGGGTCATCAGCACCGAGGTCATCAGTCCGAGCGAGCCGAACCCTTGCGCGACCTGGTCTGACTGGACGTCGCCGTCATAGTTCTTGCAGGCCCAGATGAACTTGCCCGACCACTTGAGCGCCGAGGCGACCATGTCGTCGATCAGGCGGTGTTCGTAAACGATGCCCAGCTTGTCGAACTGTTCCTTGAAGCCTTCGGTCTCGAACACTTCGGCGAACAGATCCTTGAAGCGACCGTCATAGGCCTTGAGGATGGTGTTCTTGGTCGAGAGGTAAACCGGCCATTCGCGCCCGATGCCATAGTTGAAGCTGGCGCGGGCGAAATCGCGGATCGAATCGTCAAGGTTGTACATCGCCAGGGCAACGCCGGGCGAGGGGAACTGGAACACTTCCTCGTCGATGGTGCGGCCATCCTCGCCGTCCCACACCAGGCGCAGCTTGCCGGGGCCGGGGACGAGGAAATCGGTGGCCTTGTACTGATCGCCAAAGGCGTGGCGGCCGACCACGATCGGGTCGGTCCAGCCCGGGATCAGGCGCGGGACGTTCTGCATCACGATCGGTTCGCGAAACACCACGCCGCCCAGGATGTTGCGGATCGTGCCGTTGGGCGACTTCCACATCTTCTTGAGGCCGAATTCCTCGACCCGGGCTTCGTCGGGGGTGATCGTCGCGCACTTCACGCCGACGCCGTATTCGCGGATCGCATTGGCCGAATCGACGGTGATGCGATCGTTCGTTTCGTCGCGCTTCTCGACGCCGAGGTCGTAGTATTTGAGGTCGATGTCGAGGTAGGGCAAGATCAGGCGTTCGCGGATCCACTGCCAGATGATGCGGGTCATTTCATCGCCGTCGATTTCGACGACTGGGTTCTTCACCTTGATCTTGGCCATCGGTTCCGGTCTTTCCCTGGGGAGTTCAATCGCGTTTCCCGGACCCCTTAGCAGGTGAGCGCGGTGGCGCAAGTTTGCCGGGCGACAAGTTCCCTCTGGACAGCAGGGAGCAAGCCGCGATAGTCGTTTAAGCAAGCGATTAAACACAGCCCCGAGAGGAATTTCCGATGAGCGAAGCCGCCGAAGTCCTGACCGAAGTCGAAGATGGTGTCCTGATCGTCACCATGAACCGTCCCGAGGCGAAGAACGCCATGAACAAGGCGCAAGCCGAAGGGATCGCCGCGGCGATGGACCGGCTGGAGGCTGAGGACGACCTGCGCTGCGCAATCCTGACCGGAGCGGGTGGCACGTTCTGCTCAGGCATGGACCTCAAAGGCTTCCTGCGAGGCGAGCGGCCCAGCATCGAGGGGCGCGGCTTTGGTGGCCTCACCGAATGGACCCCGAAGAAGCCGGTGATTGCCGCGGTCGATGGCTATGCCCTGGCCGGCGGCATGGAACTGGCGTTGAGTTGCGACCTGATCGTTGCCAATGCCGCCTCGAAGTTCGGTATCCCCGAAGCCAAGCGCGGCCTGGCGGCGGCGGCGGGCGGGCTGATCAAGCTGCCCCGCCAGATCCCGCCGCGCATCGCGATGGAACTGGCGCTGACCGGCGATTTCATCGACGCGAAACGCGCCTATGATCTGGGCTTCATCAACCGCATCGTCGAAGGCCCCGCAATCGACGGCGCCAAGGAACTGGCGCGCACCGTGGCCGCCAACGGCCCGCTCGCGCTGATCGCCTCGAAGGCGATCATTCGCGATTCGCATTCGTGGAGCGATGAAGAGATGTGGCAGAAGCAGGCGGCCTATATCGCCCCGGTGTTCACCAGCCAGGACGCGCGCGAGGGTGCTGCCGCCTTTGCCGAAAAGCGCAAGCCGAACTGGCAGGGCAAGTAAGCCTGCCGGACTGGTGCAACAAAAAAGGCCCCGGGAGACCGGGGCCTTTTTGGCGAATGGTGGGCGTAGCAAGGATTGAACTTGCGACCCCTACGATGTCAACATAGTGCTCTACCACTGAGCTATACGCCCGCACCATTCGGGTCTGCCCGGGGCCGTCGCCCCGGACAGGGGAGCGCCATTAACCGGGCGGCTCGCCCTTGGCAAGCCTCCGATTGTGCTAAATCGTCGCGTGGGCCTGTTGGCCGAAAACGCGTTCGACCTCCATCACCAGATCGCGCAGGTGGAAGGGCTTGGACAGCACCTTGGCCTGGGGCGCCTCGCGGCTGGCCTTGAGGGTGACGGCGGCGAATCCGGTGATGAACATCACCTTGGTTCGCGGGCTGACTTCGGCGCAACGCTGGGCCAGTTCGATCCCGTCCATCTCGGGCATGACGATGTCCGACAACAGCAGGTCGAAATCGCCCATTTCGAGCAGCGGCAGTGCGGCGGTGCCGCGATCGACGGCGATTACCTCGTAACCGGCGTTCTGCAGCGCGCGCGCCAGGTAGGTGCGCATCGCTTCTTCGTCTTCGGCAAGCAGGATGCGGATCATCTCGAATTGGTTTCCGGCGCTGGCAAGGATCGGCCACAGCCTTCGCTGCAGCCCGCACAATGCTATAGGCTCTACCGGTTAACAATCCTGTTTGTTTTTTAATCCGGCCGACTTTGACACAGCGCCCCTTCCGCGTCAGCAATAGTGACCATGACGCGTTTGGAACAAGGCACTGGCGAATCACCGCGCGACAACAGCGGCACGATTCCGGGCACGCCGGATCGGCCGGTCTATTCGTTCAGCGCGCCGCAGCCGTCGGCCGTGCCGATCCTGATCGCGGTTCCGCACGCCGGTCGCGACTATCCCGCGGGCATTGCCGAGCGGATGCGCCATCCCCGCGCCGCCGCGCTCCGGCTGGAGGACCGCTATGCCGACCTGCTGGGTGAGGCGGTGGCGCAGCGCACCGGCGCGGCACTGCTGGTCGCCCACGCACCGCGCGCGATGATCGACCTCAACCGCGCTACCGACGACGTTGACTGGGAGATGTTCGGGCACGGCAACGAGGGCGTTGGAGCGCGGCCGATCGGGCTGCGCGCGCGCAGCGGGCTGGGCCTTGTGCCGCGGCGCCTGCCGGGCCTCGGCGAAATCTGGAAGCAACGCCATGACGAGGCCGAGCTGGCCGAGCGGATCACCGCGATTTACGAGCCCTATCACGCCCGCCTTGCGCGCGAGCTGGCGCGGCTGCGCGCGCGTTGGGGCGGGGCGCTGCTGATCGACCTCCACTCGATGCCGCCGCTGGGCTTGCGCGGGTCGCATCCGCCCAGCCAGTTCGTGATCGGTGATCGCTTTGGCGCGTCGTGCGGGGGATCCCTGATCGCGGCGGCCTTTGGCTTCTTTGCCGAGAAGCGGCGGCAAGCGGGGCACAACAGGCCCTATGCCGGTGGCTATGTCCTCGACCGCCATGCCGCCCCGCACGAGGGCGTGCACGCGCTGCAACTGGAGATCGACCGCAGCTGCTATCTCGATCGCGCGTTGGCGGAACCCGGGCCGGGGCTGGCGGCAATGGTCGATCTGCTGGCCGAACTGGTCGATCGGCTGGCGGGACGGGTCGCCGAAATCGGCCGCGATGGCGATGGTCGGCGCTGGGCGATCGCCGCAGAATAGATGGCCATAAAAAAACCACCTCGTGCAAGCGCACGAGGTGGCCAAGGTTCAGGGAGGAGGTGCACAAAGTGCACCAAAATCCCACCGGGCCATGAGGGAAGCACCGGCAAGACACGTGGAAGATATGCCCGTTATCGGGGTCTGACAACCCCTTAGCGAATGCATACGAATTAATCGGTCATTTCCGCGACCTTTTCCAAGGTCGCGGAACAATCTGACCGGGGGCGAATCAGGCGGCTGGAACCGGGACCGGGCCCTTGCCCTGCTGAACCTGGCGACCGAACACTTCGCTCATCAGTTCAAGCGAGAAGATGTGCGCGAAGATCAGGCCGAGCATCCCGTTCTGGTTCCACTGGCGCAGCACGTCGCCGCGCAGGTCGCGGAGCTTTTCCTGATCGACCATGCGGAACCCGCGATAGACGAAGGGCTGGTCGTTGCCGGCCTGCTGGATCGCGACTTCGCCGTCCATCAGCAGGTTGTGCTTGTTGAGCTCCTCGACGAAGGACTGGGTGCGGAAGCCCGCTTCCTCGAAGTTGCGGCAGAAATCGAGCGTGGCCTTGCAGCTTTCGGTCGGCTCGCCGTTGTCGAACAGCGCAGCGCCATCGTCGAACTCGCCGATCAGATCGGTGGTTGGGTCGAAACACAGCGACAGCTCTTCAGTGTCGGGGGTCAGCTTGGCCAGCATGAACGGATAACGGCGGGCATAGGCCGGGATATAGACCGGACCGGTGGGCGCGCCGTTGTCGTCGATGAAGGTGTTGATCCCTTCGTTCAGCCCCATCAGCGCCAGCGGCACCGAAGGTTCGCCGACCGAGAAGACGATCGGGAAATGACGCGAGGCGTGGACGAATTCTTCCGCGGTCAGGGGGATCGCGTGCTGGCCGACCAGCCACTTGGCCTGGTCCGTGGTACGGCTCTTCCAGGTGCCGTGATCGCGGCTGTTGAGCGGCATCAGGTCATTGTAGAACAGCGGCAGGTTGGTGGCTTGCGGCGCGCTGGCCATCGACTTCTCTCCAATCAATGCGAATCTGGGTATTTCCGGGCAGGCCGGGGACGAAAACGCGCCTTTAAGCCTTGCCGGAGAGCGGCGCAAGCGTGACCAGCTTGCCCGGATTGAGTAGTTCTTCGGGATCGATCGCGGCCTTGATCCGTCGCATCAGGTCGAGCGTCACCGGGTCGGCCAGGCGGGCCAGTTCGTCGCGCTTGAGCTGGCCGATGCCGTGTTCGGCCGAAATCGATCCACCCCACTGCGTGACCAGATCGTGGACGTGGCGGCTGATCGCCTTGCCGTCGCCCGACTCCCAAACGGCGCGCTCCGAGCCGGGCGGCGCGCCGACGTGGAAGTGGATGTTGCCGTCGCCAAGATGGCCATAGCCGATCGCGCGGGTGCCCGGCCAGGCCGCCTCGATCGCGCGACTGGCCTCGACGATGAAGGCCGGCATCCTCTCGACAGGAACCGAGATGTCGTGCTGCATCGCCGGACCACGTGCGCGTTCGGCGGCAGAAATTGATTCGCGCAGGGTCCAGAAGGCCTCGGCCTGGGACTCGCTGGTGGACAGCACGCCATCCTCCAGAATCCCGCGCTCGCAGGCTGCGGCGAGTACTGCCGCGACCCGCTCGCGAAGGTCCGCCGCGCCGTCGACCCCGGCGACCACCTCGATCAGGGCGTGCCACGCGTGCGGCGCGGCCAGCGGGGCGCGGGCATCGGGCAGATAGGCCAGCACCGATTCGAGGCAGGTCTGGGGGAGGACCTCGAACCCTTCGAGCGCATCGCCAAGGCTTGCCTCGCAATGGAGCAGCAGCGCGCGCGCCGCTTCGAGCGAGGAAACCCCGGCCCAGGCGACGACCCGCTCCGCCACGGCGGGAACCAGTTGCAGGGTGGCGGCGGTGACGATCCCAAGCGTGCCTTCCGATCCGATGAACAACTGCTTGAGATCGAATCCGCGGTTGTCCTTGCGCAGCGGGGCGAGCGCATCGAACACCCGTCCATTGGGTAATACCGCTTCAAGCCCGAGAACCTGGGCGCGCATCACGCCGTGGCGCAGCACCTGGGTGCCCCCGGCATTGGTCGAAATCAGCCCGCCGATGGTGGCAGAACCCTTGCCGCCCAAGGTTAGCGGAAAGCGCAGGTCCTGGGCTTCGGCTGCCTCGTGCAGCGATTGCAGCACCACGCCCGCCTCGCACACCGCCTGGCGGGTGGCGGGATCGATCGCGCGGATAGCGTTCATCCGCCGCGTCGTCAGCAGCAGCGCCTCGCCGCTGGAGTTGGGCGTGGCCCCGCCCGACATTCCGCTGTTCCCGCCCTGGGGCACGACCGGAACGCCGTGGCGCGCGCAGAGCACCATTGCCGCCGAGAGCTCCGCCGTGCTCGCGGGTGAGGCGAGCGCCAGCGCCCGCCCGGTAAAGCGTCCACGCCAATCGGTCAGCCACGGGGCGATCAAGTCGCTATCGGTGGCAAGGCCGCGCGGGCCAAGAATGGCGGAGAGTTCGGCAAGGAACTGGTCGCGTGGGAGATCCATCGCC
>JAFEEP010000274.1 GCA_018241045.1 Pseudomonadota bacterium
AGGATCCCCGTGCGCAGGACCCCTGCCCCGTCGACGACAAGGACATGGCCCTGACCTGGGGTGGAGAGAATGTCGCGAACAGGGACGTGGTCCTCCGACACCCGCAACGTCCGGCACGGGCCTGAGAAACTGCGACGCTTTCCGTGCGAGCGGAACTGCAGCTCGCAGACCTGGACGCTCGCGTGATGCGCGTCGAAAAGGTCGGCGGTGACGATTGCACTGCTCAAGGGCGCTTCCTTCCGTGTTCGGTCGCCGTTTTGGTGACCGTTTCGATCAATGGGTCGGCGCTGCATCGCGCAGCGACCAATCGTGAGTCTGCTCCCACAGCGCGAGCAGCTCGGGCGCGGCTTCCTCGAAACTGCGGAACGTGGCTGGGTCGGTCGCGTTGCGGACGGCGAGTTCAAGGCGATGGCCAGATGGATCGAAGAAATAGATCGACAGCAGGAACGAATGGTCCGTGGGGCCGACCACTGCAATACCCGCCTCCTCCAGGCGTGCCTTGGCCGCTAGCAGCGCTTGGCGGCTATCAACCTCGAACGCGAAATGCTGGATCCAGTCGGGTGATTCCATGTCCTTCATGTTGCCCGGGTCTTTTGGACATTCGAAGAAGGCGATCGAACTGCCATCCTCCATCTCAAAAAAGAGATGGGCGTGCGGACTGTAGAGCCCCGTCGAGGGCACGTAATCGCCGCCAACGATGTGCGAGAACTTGAGGCCGAGGACCTTGGTATAAAAATCGGCCGTCTCGCGTGCATCCCGGCAGCGATAGGCGGCGTGGTGGAGCTTCTTGCAGAGCATATGACCCTCTTCGGACGGCGTCGCGTTGAGCCAGCAGGAATCGCTGGCCGGAGTCGACTTAGCAAGCTAAGCCTTAGTCTGGCAAGTCATGGAGATGAATTGTGCCCGCAAGACATTTCCGCGATGACGCGCAAGGCAGGCAGAGCAACCAACGGAGGCCGACATCCCTTCTTCCCAAAACGTACCCGAAACACCCGTCCAGGCCAGGGCCAACCAGGTCGTAAGCTGGCGCGGGTCGGGTCAGGCCCAGCCAGGCGAGGAACTGTTCGTCATCGAACACAACCTGCATCACCTGACGGCGCTCGCCGCGCGGTGGCTGACGAAATCCTGGACCCGGCGGCTCGCCGATACCGACGTGACCGCCGGGCAATGGCCCGTGCTGGTGCATCTGTGGGAGACCGATGGACTTTCACAGCGCGAACTGTGCGAGCGGATCGACATCGAAGAAGCGACGATGACCCGGACCATCGACGGGATGGAGCGCGCTGGCCTGGTCGAACGCGTGCGATCGCCCGGCAACCGCAGCCGCTACAGCATCCGCCTTACCCCCAAGGCGATCGGGCTGCGCAACACGCTCCTTCCGGCGATGAACGATATGCTCAAGAGCGCCACACAGGGGTTCGCGCCGCACGAGGTCGAACGAACCCGGGACTTGCTCATCCACCTGATCGAATGGTCGCGCGACGATCTTTGCGGCGATCACCGCACCGAGGCCTGACCCGGCCGCGTTCAATTCGTCAGAGCGCGCATCACGTTCGTCAGAGCGCGCATCACGTTCGTCAGATCTTGGCGCATCACTGGCCCGTCGTTGGTTCGGCTTTCGCCACACCTTCGTCGCTCCAGCCGCCCCCAACGGCCTGGTAAAGCGACAGCACGGCAAGATCGCGGCTGAGCTGGGCGCGCGACACGCCAAGCTGGGTGCCAAGCAGTTGCCGCTGCGCATCGAGCAATTCGAGATAGCTCGATACCCCAGCGCGAAAGCGCATCTGCTGCAGCGCAAGCAGGCGCTGGGCCGAGGCGCTCTGGCGTTCGAGTGGGGCGATCTGTTCCTGCGCCGCGTTAAGCGAATAGGCCGCCTGATTCACTTCGAACAAAGCGTTCTGCACCGTCATCCGATAGCCGATCAGGGCCTGCTTGGCCTGGGCCGAAGCAATATCGACATTTCCCGCGTCGCGCCCGAAATTGAGGATCGGCAGCGCAGCAGTCGGCCCCCAGCTATTGAGTGCCACCGAACTGCCGCTGCTGAACAGGTTACCCAATTCCGACGACGAGCGGCCGAACAGCGCGGTCAGCCCGATCGTCGGGAACGGAAAGCGGTTGGCCATGGCCGCGCCCTTCAGCGCGGTGGCGGCGTGCAACTGTTCCTCCGCGGCGATCACGTCGGGCCGCCGCGCCAACAGGTCGGACGGAACCCCCAGCGGGAGAGACTGATAGATCAGCCCGGCGGCGCCAGCGGGGGCCGCATCGGGCTTCGCTTCGGGATAGCCGCCGACCAGCATCGCCAGGATGTTTTCCTGCACCAAACGCGACTGGATCAGTTGCGGCAGGCTCGCCTCGGTACTGGCAAGCTGGCTGACCGCCTGCTGTTCCTCGGCATCCGAGACGACGCCCTGGCGGTGCAGCGCTTGCACCAACTTGAGCGAATTGCTCTGGATCTCGATGTTGCTGCGCACGATAAGTTCTTCGCGCCGCAACTCGCGAATGGTGAACCAGGTCGTCGCCACCTGGGTGACAAGCTGGGACACCACCGCATTGCGCCCTGCCTCGCTCGCCAGCCAGTTGGCACGCGAAGCCTCGCTCATCCGCCGCAGCCGACCGAACAGGTCGATCTGCCAGTTGAAGATCAGCCCCAGCGAAAAGTTGCTGTCGTTGCTGTTGGCCTGCGGCGAGGCCGTGGTGCCGCGCGACCCCGACAGGGCGGGAAAAAGCGCGCTGCGGGCAACGCGCATCTGGCCCTGCGCCTCCTCGACCCGGGCCAGAGCCATCTGCAGATTGAGGTTGTCCGCCAGCGCTTCACGTACCAGTTGCTGCAATTGCGGATCGCCATAGAGATCGAACCAGGCGACGTTGGCGATCGAGGTTGCGGTCGATTGCGGCACCGCAACAGCCTGGACCGGCGGCAAACCCAGATCGGGGCGCTGGTAGTCATTCCCGGCCATCATGCAGCCAGACAGCATGGACCCGGCGAACAGAACCGCAAGACCGGTGCGCAAGGAGCGATGAAGGAGCCTGGTCATGATCATGCCCCCTCCGCTGCCAGGTCATTGGCGGCGGGTGGTGCAGTCCCCTCACCCGGTGCGGCGACGTCCTTGCGCCCGGTCCAGCGTTCGGTCAGCGTCTGGACGATGACATAGAGTGCCGGGACCATGATCACCGCCATCGAGGTCGCCAGCAGCATTCCTCCGAAAACCACAGTGCCGACCGAATGTTTCGACGCCGCACCCGCGCCCGAGGCGATGTAAAGCGGCACGATGCCGAGGATGAAGGCGAACGAGGTCATCAGAATCGGGCGCAGGCGCAGCCGCGCCGCCTCGATCGCTGCTTCGACGATCGGTTTGCCCTGTTCGCGGTACAATTTGGCGAACTCGACGATCAGGATGGCGTTCTTCGCCGAGAGGCCGACCAGGGTGACGACGCCGATCTGCCCATAGACGTTGAAATCGAGCCCGCGCATCAGCAGGAACAAATAGGCCCCCAGAACCCCGAACGGCACCCCAAGCAGCACCGCGATCGGGATCGACCAGCTTTCGTAGAGCGCGGCGAGGAACAGGAACACCACCACCACCGAGAGCGCCATCACGATGATCGCCGAATTGCCGGTCTCGACCTCCTCCAGCGTCTGGCCCGACCAGGCATAGCCGTAGTCAGGGGTAAGCACCTTGGCCGCCGTCGCCTCCAGCGCAGCCAACGCCTGGCCCGAACTGTAGCCGGGCGCTGGTGCCCCGGTCAGCTCGGCCGATTTGTAGAGGTTGTAGCGGGTGGTGAAGCGCGGTCCGTGCGACGGCTTGACCGTGACCAGTGTATTGAGCGGCACCATCTGGCCCAGGCTGTTGCGGACCTTGAGGTAGTCGATCGCCCCGATATCCTCACGATAAGGCGCATCGGCCTGGAGGATCACCCGGTAATTGCGGCCGTAGCGCGAGAAATCGTTCACCTCGAGCGATCCCAGCGCGACCTGCAGGGTCGTGGAGATGTCGGCCAGCGACACGCCGAGCGACTTGGCCTTTTCGCGATCGACCGTCAGCTCGTAGCTGGGGGTCGAGGCCGAGAAGACGCTGGTGACCCGCCCGATCGCCGGGTTCTTGCCCGCTTCGGCCACGAACGCCTGAGTCATCCTGGCCAGATCCTCACTGGTCTGCGAGCCCTTGGCCTGGATCAGCATCGAAAAGCCTGACGATGCTCCAAACCCGGGCAAGGCGGGCGGGCCGAAGGCGAACGAGATCGCCTGCGGGACCATGAAGGCCATCTTGTTGGCCTCGGCGATCAGGGCCGCGGCGGATTCGTCCTTGCCGCGCTCGCCCCAGGGTTTGAGCTTGACGATCATCAGCCCGCCATTGGGTGCAGCCGTGCCACTGAGCACGTCGAACCCGTTGATCGACAGCACGGATTCAACGCCGGGAAGCTGCCGCATCTTGCCTTCGAAGCCGTCAAGAACCTGCTGGGTCCGCTGTCCATTCGAGGCGTCGGGCAAGATCGTCTGCATGAAGAACGCGCCAACGTCCTCATCCGGCACGAAGCCGGTGGGGGTGATGCGCGCCACGCCGTAGATGCCGACGACGACCAGCACCATGACCATCACCACGCGCCGCAGCGACGACGTGGACAGTCTGACGATCCCGACATAGCCGTCGGTCAGCCGGGCAAAGCCGCGATTGAACCCGTCGAAGAAGCGTCCGATGAAATTTTTCGGCCCATTCTTGTCCTTGGGCTTGAGCAGGATCGAGCACAGTGCCGGCGTGAGCGTCAGCGCCACCAGTGCGGAAAACATCGTCGACACGGCGATGGTCAATGCGAACTGCTTGTAGAGCTGCCCGGTCACGCCCGGAACGAAGGCCATCGGCACGAACACCGCCGAAAGGACCAGGGCGATCGCCACGACCGGGCCGGACACCTCGTTCATCGCCTCGCGCGTGGCGCTCTTGGCGTCGAGACTTTCGGCCTCCATCTTGTGTTCGACCGCCTCGACCACGACGATCGCATCGTCGACGACGATCCCGATCGCCAGCACCAACCCGAACAGCGAGAGCGTGTTGATCGAAAATCCCAGCCATTGATAGACGATCATCGTCGCGATCAGCGAAACCGGCACGGCCAGCATCGGGATCAGGGTGGTGCGGAATCCCTGCAGGAACACGAACACCACGATAACCACCAGGATCATCGCTTCCTCAAGCGTCTTGACCACCTCGTGGATCGATTCGCTGACGAACTCCGACGTGTCGTAAACGATGCTGTAGGTGAAATTGACCGGCATCGCACCGCGCATGGAAGCGAGCCGATCCTTGACCAGCTTGGCCGTCTCCATCGCGTTGGACCCGGGTGACAACGAGATGCCGATGGCCGCAGAGGTCTTGCCATTGAACTTGGCGATCTGGGCAT
>JAFEEP010000275.1 GCA_018241045.1 Pseudomonadota bacterium
CACACAGCAGTTCCTCTTTCTGAACAAGATGAAGCTGAAGTCCTCGCCTCGTACCGGGTACTCCTTGCCAGCGCTCCAGGTGACGGTCTGGCGGCCGAAAGGCTGGCAGCACTTGCCGGTTTCCTTTGACGTGGCCGGGATTGGATGGGTGAGCTGGGTCTTGTAGGCGGCCTTGTCCATGACGGGCAGGAAGTACGGTCCGCACAGGCCGGGTGTGCCGTGCCAGCCCCAGGCGATCAGCTCGCGGTGCATCTTGGCCGTCAGCCGCTGTGCCATCAGCGCGGCGGTGCGCACGCCGCCCAAGTGGTACGGAACATGGCCGTTCATGGGATAAAGGCCGCCCTGGCAGCCGGCGCACCAGAACATCTCCCGGATCCCGAAGCCAAGCGAGGCCGCCACGCAGTCGGCAGCGCAGGCCGCGATGGCCACCGGATTGGCGAACAGCACGGCGTCCGGGTTGATGATCAGCGTGAGTTCGTCGTCGGCCCAGAGCGGGTCGACCTCCGTGAGGTAGGCCAGGTCGAAGCTGCCCTTTTCCAGGCAGGGGAAATCGGTGACCACCTCCAGGTAGTAGAGGACGGGGTTCACGTAGAAATGGGCCTGGTAGAAACTGCCACCATCGCCATCGCCCTCGGACCGTGTGAATCGCGCGGCCTCGGGTGCCGGGATGCCGGGATTGAGGTCGATGCCGCCGAGCGAGGTCAGGCAGAAGGGCTTGCGCACGGCCTCGACGTGCCGGGCCGGCTCCCAGAAGCCGACCGACAGGCCGATCACCGGGTTGACGCCGCAGGTGCACAGCGGGCTGCCGGGGTTTTCGATGTCTTCCTGCGAACCGAAGTCGCCGATGCGGGCGCTGCCGATGCTCAGCGGCAGGATGCAGCTCCAGCAGATGTCCGTGATGGGGTTGGGGAACTTGCCGGTGCAGGTGGTCGCGCTTGCGGCAGCGCCGCCTGCAGCCAGGGCCAGTCCGGACAGCCATCGGAGCAAGGAGGTGAACCAGGGGCGCTTCATTGCGTCACCTCCATTTCGTCGATGCGCAGCCGCTTGCCCTCCTGCGAGACGAGGGCGGGCACCTGTGTGATGCCCAGGCGCCGCGTGAGCATCCCCTGCTGGTCGTAGTAGACGGGGACGCGCCAGGACTTCATGAGATCCAGGTAGGAGCCGCCGGTCAGGATCGGCTTCACCTTGCCCTGGTAGTGCGTCATCAGCTCGCGTGCGCGGCGGACTTGGCGGCTGTCGCGTGCGTCGAAGAACAGCAGGTGGCGCGAGAGGGACACGATGTCCAGCGGATTGGCCTTTGTGCCCGCGGCGAACAGCAGCTCGCCCTGGGCGCCCAGGAGGTTGCGGTCGAGCGTGTACGTGGGGTTGAAGTAGAAGGTGCGCGGCGTGGCGGTGGTCCGCACGCTGGCTACCGGCACGGGATTCCTGACGATGTCGGTGCCGCGGGCGCGCGCCTCTTGCTCGATGCGGGCCAGTTCGCCCGAGCGTTCCTTGTCCCGCAGGCGCTCCTCGATCATGCGAAGAAGGTGGGGCTCGGCGATCTCGTAGGTCGGCCCCAGGGTGCCGAGGTCGGTGGCGAGCGTGGGCAGGCCGGTCCCGGCCAGCAGGGCGATGGCGAAAGAGGCGGTGCGCTTCATCGCGCAGCTCCCCGCGGGCACGGGATCTGTGCGATCCACCGGTCCCGCGCCGCCTTGTTTTGCTGGTGGGCGGCGCGAATCAGCCCCATCAGCGCCGGGTGGCCGTCACCCTCGGACAGGGCCTGCCGCAGCTCGGTCGTGGTCGGCGCGCGGCCGCAGCGCAGTTGCGCGGCGGCGAGGTAGGTGCGGGCTCCCTGCTCGGCGGCCGGGGCGATCTGCCGCAGCAGGCCGAGGTAGTCGGCCAGCGGCATGTCATCGGCGGGCGCGGCCGTGGAAGGCGTGCTCACCGGACCGAAGGCCGGGCTGGTCTGCGCCCGCCCGGGATTCGAGGCCGCCGCCAGAATAGCCAGCAGGAGGCCGAGGCTGGCGCCCACGCGGGGGGCGATGCTGGATTTACGGGGCATGGTCCGACTCCTCAGAAGATCGGCTGGACGATGCCCAGCACCTGCCCATCGCGCACCAGTCCGCTCTCGGCATAGCGCGAGTCGAAGCTGTGGAGCCCGATGCCCTGGACGTAGTAGTGGCCCGGCGGGATCACCACCGGGGCGATGGGCGCGAGCGGATGGCCGTCGTAGGCGTGGGTCTTGGCCCGGCCCACGGCTTCGCCGTTGACGAAGACCGTGCGGTCCGAGACCGTGACCACATCGCCGGGAACGCCGCGCACCCGCTTGAAGAAAGGCTGGCCGCGCAGGCCGCGGTAGTGCGCCTGTGCCTCGCCAGCAAAAGCGAAGACGATTAGGTCGCCGCGCCGCACGGGCCTCTGCTGGAACTGCATCAGCGCCACGTGGTACGGCAGGCTTGGTGTCCAGTTCACGAGCAGCGGCACGCGCGGCGTTGGGTCGACGAACAGGCGCACGTAGGCGAAGCCCCAGATCGCGAGTACCGGCAGGTACAGGTACCAGCGCCGCCGCATGTGGCGCAGGAACTCCGCGAAGGATCGGACGTGGAGGCGCCACCAGCCAGACGCCTGGATGGCCGCATTGGTGGAGACGGGTTCGGTCATGGCTGGTCTACCTTTCTGCGTAGCACCGGCGTGAGATCGCGGCTGTTCGGCGCACCGGCGATCGCGCTCTTGATCACCACCAGGCAGCCGCACTCGCGCGGCAGTTCCTCCAGCGCCGCGGGCAGGCGCTGCGAGAAGCGGCGAGCCAGTGCGAGCGCCTGTTCGCGTTCGGCCTCGGTGCCGGTGCTTGTGAGCATCTGCGTGAACTCGGCTTCCTTGGCGCGGTAGACCTCCGACAGGTCCACCACGCCGACGACGAGCGTGGGCCGCAGCACCCAGCGGTCGTAGGCCGCGATGCCGGCAGCGGCGAGTAGCGCGGCGACGAGCGCATGCAGCAGGAGCGCCCTCATAGCGCGTACCCCCGCTGCCGCAGCAGCTCGGTGATGGCCTCGTCGATCGACAGGCCCTGGGCGCGCAGTTCGTCAATCGGGGCGTTGTCCTCCAGCTTGTTGGAGAACAGCAGATGGGTCGCCGGGTCGAGGATGTTGCGGGCGACACCCTCGCCGACGGGCGAGGAAATGTAGAGTTCGGAAAAAGCGCCGGCCTCGGTGCGCAGCGAGTTGAGCAGTCGCTTCTTCGGCTCGTCCATGGACAGGCGCCCCTTGCGGTCGAGCATCTCGATGGATTCGGGCTTCTGCCGCAGCAGGAACACCCAGTCGGAACAGTTGAACGCCGCTTCCATCTGGGCGCTGCCGTAGTAGTCGTCGGCGCTTTGGGTAGCAGTGCCGAGCGCGCCCCCGTACTTGCGCGCACGGCGTGCTGCCTCCTCCACCACGGCCGCCTTGACGGGATCGTCGGCGCCGATGTCCCCCAACTGCTGTTTCAGCTCGTCGATGAGAAGCACCTTGCGCCGGTTGCGCGTGAGGTACATCTCCCCGGTGATCTGGTGCAACAGAAGGATGTTGACCACCGCGTGCAGGTCGGGCCGGCGCTTGAGTTCCTCATTCTCGACGACTATGAAATCGTTGCTGAAATCGACGTTGGACCGGCCCTCGAAGAAGCGCTCGTACTGCCCACCCTTGGCGTAAGGGTTGAGCATGATCGCCAGGTCCCGTATGCGCTGGTCACCGTTGACGCCAAGTTCCTCGATGGTCCCGGTCTTGAAGGCGTCGCGCACGCCGGTGATCGTGAGGTCCGGGCCATGTTCGCGCCAGAGCTTGAGCACCATGGCGGAGATGGCCTTGTACTGCACCTCCTCCAGCGTATGCTGCATCGAGCACATCTTGGCGATGCCCGGCACGAGCATGTCGATGTCTTCGTTGATGTCGCGCACGATCGTGAACGGGTTCAGGCAGATGTTGGAATCCGCGCGGAACTCGATGTAGGTGCCCTGCGCTTTCCTGCAGAGCTTCTCGAAGCTGCGGCCCAGGTCCAGCATCCAGACCTTCGCGCCGATCGCGCGGTAGGACCAGGCCAGCTCGTTCATCAGCACCGATTTGCCGCTGCCGGGGGCGCCGATGATGGCGAAGTTGTAGTTCCCGAGATCGTTGTCGTAGAGGTCGAGCGTCATGACCTGGCCGCGACGGCCGCCGAAGACCAGCGCCGGCGTGCGCGTGCCGCGCCACTCCGCAATGAGCGGCGCCATGTGGATCGCGTTCGACATGGTCTTGCGCGTGACGCGGCGCATCTTGCCCAGGTCCTTGTGCATCCTCGGCGTCAGCGTCATGGGCAGGCTCGCGAGCAAGGCCTGCCTGTGCATGTAGGCGTCGGAATTGAGCTGAAAACCCCGTGCGCGCCAGATCGCGTTGGCGGCCTCGTGCGCCGAGGCGGACTTGTCCGGGTGGGTGAAGATCGCGAGCTGGTGGTACAGACTGACGAGGCTGCCGCCGGTGTCGATGGCGTTCGCCGCGGCGGACCAGTCGTCGAGCTTCTTCCTCACATCCGGCATCACATCCGCCATCTTGCTTTTGGCGTTCTGGGTGGCGCGCACGTGGTTCGCGGTGACGACGGACTTGGTGGCGTTGGGGTCCAGGATGTGCACGCCCAGCGTGAGGAGGAAGGGCGCGCTGTACTGCAGCGCCGGCTGCATGAGGTCGCCGATCAGCGAGCCCATCTGCCATAACGCGAATTTCTCCGGGAAACTCTTGATCGAGTAGAAGCGCGCTTCCAGCACCTCGGCGCTGGTTTCCTTCCATAGGGTGATGCCGGAGGGATGCGGATCCTGGATGGTGTCGAAGTCCACGATCTGGTCCCGAATCTCCCGGCCATCGTCGTAGTGCAGCCACCGATCGTCATCGAACTGCAGGTCTTCCGCGTCCGAGTGCGCGATCCGGTCGGGGTTCGTGAAGAGGGCGCACCAGTTGATGAGGTCGGCCGCGTCGCACACGCGGTTGGGCAGCATGGCCGCGCGCAGCGTGGCGGCCATCGAGTCGCGCAGCGTCAGCAGCGCCTCGCGGCTGTTCAGATCCGCCGCATCGCCGGGGAAGGACACGCTCAGCATCAGCCGGAAGTCCCGCAAGGTGTAGTGGAAGCCCGCGGTGAGCGAGGTCTGCGTGCCGCGCAGCAGGTGCTGCACGCGCTGTCGAGCGAGCTTGCGGAACAGGTTCTCGTTGGGCACGGGCCGCCCGAAGGGGCGGGCCTTCTCGGCCTGGTCCTCGTCTTCCACGCGCAGGTTGGTGTACTGGCGCAACTGGTGGCGGATGTGCGGCGAGGCGAACAAGTGGAACTGCAGGCCGGTGTCCGGCGGGCAGTTGGCGTAGAGCGAGACCAGCACCTCGGCCATGCGCTCGTCGGCGCCCGACTGCGGCATCACTTCCAGAAGGAAGCCCATGC
>JAFEEP010000276.1 GCA_018241045.1 Pseudomonadota bacterium
ACCATTATGGCCGCGTTCCTGCTCGCCACCGACTTCACCTGGTTCATCCAGAGCCGGATCGCCATGCTCGATATGTTCATGGCCTGCTTCGGGATGATCGCGCTGTGGATGGTCGCGGCGGCGCATCGGCGGCCCGAACAGGGGCACTGGCGGCTGGCGCTGGCTGGGATATTCGCCGGGCTGGCGCTCGGTTCCAAATGGTCAGTCGCCCCTGCGCTGGTGCTGCCGGGGCTGGCGTTCCTCGCTCTTAAACTGCGCGATATCGGGCCGCGTTTCCTCACCGCGCGGCAAGGCGGGCTGGTGCCGGGGATCGGCCTGATCGAGGCGAGCCTGTGGCTCGGACTGGTGCCGCTCGGCGTCTATTGGCTGACCTTCTGGCCTGCCTTCCACTGGAGCCCCAACCCGGTCAACCCGTGGGATCCGATCGGCTGGCACGCGGAAATGCTGCGATTGCAGGACAGCGTGGTCAAGCTGCACCCCTATCGCAGCCGCTGGTATCAGTGGATGATCGATTGGCGCGCGGTATGGTATCTCTACCAGCCGATCGACGGGGCGCAGCGCGGGATCGTGCTGATCGGCAACCCCTTCACCATGATCGCCGGGCTGGCCGCTTTGGTATGGGCACTGTGGGCCGGGATCGTGCGCCGCCGGGGCGACGCGCTGGTCTTTGGCCTGTTATATCTCGTCACGCTGGGATTCTGGGCGCTCAACAACAAGCCGATCCAGTTCTACTACCACTACCTGCTGCCCGCCGCTTTCCTGATGGCCTGCCTGGCGCTGGCGCTCGACGAGGTGTGGAAACGGCGCGACCGCTGGCGCTGGATCGCCCCCGCCAGCCTGTTCTTGAGCGCCGCGCTATTCGCCTGGTTTTTCCCGATCATCGCAGCCTGGCCGCTGTGTTGCGGCCGACCCAGCTTCGAATTCTGGATGTGGCTGCCAAGCTGGCGCTAACTCAATACTTGCCCCAGACGAACTTGCTCGACAGCGCAAAGTTCCACACCGATCCCAGCACGATCCCGACCAGCGCGGCGGGATAGGGGTGGAAGCCGAGGCGGACCAGCGCAGTCGCCGCGCCGATGTTGGCGAGCAGGCCGAAAGCACAGGTGAGGGCGAAGCGCGCCCAGCCGGCTATCAGCGGGCCGAACCCGCGCAGCCGCTTGTCGGCATAGGTCAGTTCGTTGTTGAGCACGAAGTTGAAGGTCATCGCCACCAGCGCGGCGGTGGTCTGCCCGGCGATGAAGGCCACTTCCTTGGGATAGTGGCTGACCAGGAACTTCGCCCCGAACAGGTTGAGCACCACGGCCAGCACCGCCATGTGGACCACCACGCCCAGTCCGCCGATTGTGCCGAACAGCGCAAAGCGCGTCGGGATCCAGCGGCCCAGCCACTTGTCGTAAAGCCCGACGAGAAATTCAAAGACCACGGTGCGGTCAAGCTTGCTTTCGCCATCGGCGCGGGCGGCAAAGTTCAACGGGAATTCCTTGATTCGCAGCGGTGCGTCGACCGTGGCGAGAATGTCGAGCAGGATCTTGAAGCCGACCCCTGACAGGCGGTGAGCGTCGGCGCGCAGGATCCGGGTGGGGAGCATGAAGAACCCGCTCATCGGGTCGGTCAGTTCAACCCCGGTGACCTTGTTGGCGATGCGGTTGGCCAGGTTCGATGCCTTGACCCGGTCGGGCCGCCCCCAGGCTTCGGTGCTGGCGCCCTCGGCAAAGCGGCTGGCGTAGGCGAGGTCGTAGTCCCCGCTCTCGATCGCAGCGAGCATCCCGGGGAGCAGCGCGGGATCGTGCTGATGATCGGCGTCCATCACCGCGACCACCGGAGCGGCGGTGGCGCACATACCCTCGATCGCGGCGGACGACAGTCCCCGCCGCCCGATGCGCTGGATCACCCGGACCCTTGAGTCTTCCTGCGCCAGCGAGCGCGCCTCGTCGGCGGTGCCGTCGGGGCTGTTGTCATCGACCACGATCACTTCCCAGCCGATCCCGGTGAGGGCCTTATCGAGGCGTTCGACCATGGTGCGCAGGTTGCCGCGCTCGTTGTAGGTGGGCAGGACGACGCCGAGGCGCAGGGTCATCACAAGTGCTCCAGAACGGCGTCGCCAATCGCGGCGGTGCCGAGCTTGCCACCCAGATCGCCGCCGCGCACGCCGTCGGCAAGCGCCCTGGCAACGGCTGTCTCGATCCGGCTC
The DNA here is from genome assembly GCA_018241045.1 of Pseudomonadota bacterium. Classification (GTDB taxonomy): domain Bacteria; phylum Pseudomonadota; class Alphaproteobacteria; order Sphingomonadales; family Sphingomonadaceae; genus Novosphingobium. The sequence goes on from JAFEEP010000276.1 coordinate 2,192, forward strand.
GCCTCGACCTCAAGGTGTAAAGAGTGGCGCAGCAGCATTGCAGCAGACAGGATCGTCGCCATCGGATTGGCGAGGCCCTTGCCGGCAATGTCCGGAGCCGAACCGTGAATCGGCTCGTAGAGCCCCATGTCCCCCTCGGCGAGACTGGCCGATGCGAGCAAACCGATCGAACCAACGCACATGGATGCCTGATCGGAAAGAATATCCCCGAACAGATTGCCGGTGACAACAACGTCGAACTGGCCGGGATTGCGGACCAGCTGCATCGCGGCGTTGTCAACGTACATATGGGTCAGCTCGACCTCTGGATAGTCCTTCGCCACCTCGATCACGACGTCGCGCCACAGCTGGCTGGTTTCGAGGACATTGGCCTTGTCGACCGAGCAGAGCTTGCGGCGTCTGCCCATGGCGGCCTTGAACCCGACGTGCGCGATGCGTCGCACCTCGTCCTCGGCATAGGACATCATGTCCCAACCCTGGCGGCGCCCGTCAGGCAGGGTGCGGATGCCCTTTTCACCGAAATAGACGTCGCCATTCAGCTCGCGCACAATCAGCAGGTCGATCGCGCTGGCCACTTCAGGACGAAGCGCAGAAGCATTTTCCAATCCCTTGAAAAGCTTGGCCGGACGCAGGTTGGCGAACAGCCCCAGTTCCTTGCGCAGCCCAAGGATCGCCTGTTCGGGGCGCAGGTGGCGCTCAAGATTGTCGCAATCGGGATCGCCCACCGCACCGAACAGGATCGCGTCGCTCGCCCGCGCCAGTTCCAGCGTCTCGGGCGGCAGCGGATGGCCTTGGCGCTTGTAGGCCGCGCCGCCAACGTCGCCTTCGAGCAGCACCAGATCGGGCAGGCGCAGCGCTTCGAGCACGCGCACCGCCTCGCGGGTAACCTCAGGGCCGATGCCGTCGCCGGCGAGAACCGCAATCTTCATTTCGCACTATCCCATCCTGCCCAGCCGCTCGCGCAGCAGGGCGCGCGCGCCCATAACATCTGCGCGGCGATCGGCAAGCAGATAGCGTTCGATTTGCTGACCCAACCGGTCATGGACGGCAAGCATGGCAAGCCAGTCACCGTCAGTAG
>JAFEEP010000277.1 GCA_018241045.1 Pseudomonadota bacterium
CGGTAACCGCGCCGTCCTGCATCGGCAGATTGAGATCGACGCGGACCAGCGCAACCTTGCCTGAGACGTCACCGAGATCGTCGAGGGTCTTGAACCTGGGCACTACTATTCCCCTCCCGTAAACGGGAGGCGTCAGGGAAGGGCTAGTTCTCCGCCCTCACCCAACAGGCCCTCCCCCACCCCCTCCCGTGAACAGGAGGGGAGAGTGAAGCCGCCCGCAATTGCGGGCGGGGTTTCGATCAGATCAGCTTCCCCATCGCCCCGGCGGTGTCTACCATCCGGTTGGAGAAGCCCCATTCGTTGTCGTACCAGCTCAACACTCGAACCAGCTTGCCGTCGATCACCGAGGTTTCAAGGCTGTCGATGGTCGAGGAATTGGCGCAGCCGTTGTAGTCGATCGAGACCAGCGGCTCGTCCGAGAAGCCGAGAACGCCCTTCATCGGGCCTTCGGCAGCAGCCTTGAGCAGGGCGTTGACTTCTTCCTTGGTGGTGTCGCGCTTGGGCTGGAAGGTCAGGTCGACCACCGAAACGTTGGGAGTCGGCACGCGGATCGCCGAACCGTCGAGCTTGCCCTTAAGTTCGGGCAGCACTTCACCAACCGCACGGGCGGCGCCGGTGGTGGTCGGGATCATCGACATGGCAGCGGCGCGGGCGCGGCGCGGATCCTCGTGGATCTGGTCGAGGATCTTCTGGTCGTTGGTATAGGCGTGAACCGTGGTCATCAGCCCGCGCTCGATCCCGATCGCGTCGTTCAGCACCTTGGCGAAAGGCGCGAGGCAATTTGTGGTGCACGAGGCGTTGGAGACGATGATGTCACCCGCCGCCAGCTTGTTGTCGTTGACGCCGAACACCACGGTCAGGTCGACATTCTTGCCCGGGGCCGAGATCAGCACGCGCTTTGCACCCGCCGCGATGTGCTTTTCGCAGCTGGCGCGGTCGGTGAAGAAGCCGGTGCATTCAAGCGCGATGTCGACGCCGTTGGCCTTGTGCGGCAGGTTGGCGGGATCGCGCTCGGCGGTCACCTGGATGCGCTTGCCGTTGATCACCAGATCGTTGCCATCAACCTCGACCGTGCCATTGAACGCGCCGTGGACGCTGTCGCGCTGGAACAGCATGGCGTTGGCCTTGGCCGAGGCGAGATCGTTGATCGACACCAGTTCGAGGTCGTGGTCGGTGCGAGACAGGATGGCGCGCGCCACATTGCGCCCGATGCGCCCGAAACCGTTGATCGCAACCTTGATCGCCATGATTGATGCTCCTTACAGGCCCAGCTTGGCCTTGATCTGCGGGACAATGGCCTCTGCGGTGAGGCCGAAATAGGGGAACAGTTCCTCGGCCGGGGCCGAGGCGCCGAAGCGGTCGATACCGATCGCCAGCCCATCGCGTCCGACCCATTTGTGCCAGCCGAAAGTCGTGGCAGCCTCGATAGAGACTGTCAGCGCGCCTTCGGGGATCAACGAGAGCTGGTAAGTGACGTCCTGCGCTTCGAACAGTTCCCAGCACGGCATCGAAACGACGTCCGCGCCGATCCCGGCCTGCTCCAGCGCTTTCGCGGCTTCGACCGCGATCTGCACTTCGGAACCCGTCGCCAGCAGCACGACCCTACGCGCCGCGGTGGCGGCGACGAGGCGGTAGGCACCCTTGGCGCTGCGGTTCTGGTCGGCGTCGTCGCGCAGCGCGGGCAGATTCTGCCGGGTCAGCGCCAAGGCGCTCGGTCCGTCCTTGCGCTCAAGCGCGAGTTCCCAGCACTCGGCGGTTTCCATCGCGTCGGCAGGGCGGAACACCCACAGCTCGGGAATCGCGCGCAGACTGGCAACCTGCTCGATCGGCTGGTGGGTCGGTCCGTCCTCGCCCAGCCCGATGCTGTCGTGGGTGAGCACATAGATCGTCCGCGCCTTCTGGATCGCCGAGAGGCGGATGGCGTTGCGGCAATAGTCGGAAAAGACCAGGAAGGTACCACCATAGGGCGCGATCCCGCCGTGCAGCGCCATGCCGTTCATCGCCGCAGCCATGCCGAATTCACGGATGCCGTAGTGCAGATAGCGACCGGCATAGTCGGCAGCGGAAAACTCCGTGGTCGACTTGGTCTTGGTGTTGTTCGAGCCAGTGAGGTCGGCCGACCCGCCTACCATCGCCGGAACCGTGGCGGTCAGCACGGTCAGTGCGTCCTCGCTCGACTTGCGGGTGGCAAGCTTGGGCATATCCGCCGCCAGCTTGGCGCGGTATTCGTGCCAGCCCTGCAGCGCGGGCAGATCGCCCGCCATGCGCGACAGGAACTCGTCACCGCGCGGCGCCGCGATCTGACGGGCTTCCCATTCGGCGCGCGTCGCGGCTCCGCGGGCGCCGAGGCTGCGCCAGTCGGCGAGGATGTCCTGCGGAATCACGAAGGGTTCGGCGGTCCAGCCCAGTTCCTTGCGCGCGGCCGCAATCTCATCGGCGCCAAGCGGGCTGCCGTGGACGTTGTGCGTACCCTGCTTGTGCGGCGCGCCCTTGCCAATGATGGTGTGGCAGGCGACCAGCGAGGGACGCGGATCGGCGGCGGCTTCGGCCAGGGCGCGGGCGATGTCGGCATAGTCGTGCCCGTCGCACTGGGTGGTGTGCCACCCGGTCGCGTCATAGCGCGCCAGCACGTCCTCGCGGGTCGAGAGCGAGGTATCGCCGTCGATGGTGATGTGGTTCGAATCCCACAGCACGTTGAGGTGACCAAGCTGATAGTTGCCCGCCAGGCCGATCGCCTCGTGGTTGATGCCTTCCATCAGGCAGCCGTCGCCCGCGATCACCCAAGTCTGGTGGTCAACCAAATCGCCGCCGAACTCGGCATTGAGGTGACGTTCGGCGATCGCCATGCCGACCGCCATGGCCAGCTCTTGCCCCAGCGGGCCGGTGGTGCATTCGACCGCGTCCAGCTCGGTATTCTCGGGATGTCCGGCGCAGGGGCTGTGGAGCTGGCGGAATCGGCGAATGTCGTCGATGGTCGGCGCGTCGTAGCCGGTAAGATAGAGCAGCGCGTAAAGCAGCATCGAGCCATGCCCGGCCGACAGTACGAAACGGTCGCGGTCGGGCCACTTGGGCGCCTTGGGATCGAACTTGAGAAACTGCGAGTAGAGCACCGTCGCCACATCGGCCATGCCCATCGGCATACCCGGATGGCCGGAATTGGCGGCCTCGACAGCATCCATCGCCAGGGCACGGATGGCGTTGGCCATGGGTGCGAGGCGCTCTGGGGCCAGGGACGTGGCAGAGGGGCTCATCGAACAGGCTCCCGAAGAAATCGCTGGATATGCACCGAGTCGGCGCGGGGCCTCCTTTAAGTAGGCTACGGGGGCCGTCAAGCGCGGCACGGGTGCCAACTCTGCCAAACAGGGGGAAAAG
>JAFEEP010000278.1 GCA_018241045.1 Pseudomonadota bacterium
AGCGTCCGCAGTACTGCCTAAGAAGGCGGCTGTGCCCACTACAAAGCCGGTGGCCAGTGCGGTGCCCAAAGTGCGGCAATGCCTGGTGGCGTATTGGTACGACCCGATGGTGCCGGACAAGCATTTCGACCAACCCGGCAAGTCGCCCTTCATGGATATGCAGCTGGTGCCCAAGTTCGCACCTGGGGCTGATCAGGATTGCACCATCAAGGACGTGCCATCGGCGGGGCAGCAGCCATGATCGCTCGCATTATCCGGGCGTCGATTGCCAACCGCTTGTTCGTGTTGGTGGCCGCCATAGCGCTGGCCGCTGCCGGTATTTGGTCGGTACTACACACACCGCTTGATGCCTTGCCCGACCTATCCGACACCCAAGTCATCATTCGCACCGAATGGCCCGGGCAAACGCCGCGCATTGTCGAAGATCAGGTCACGTACCCGTTGACGACCACGATGCTGTCGGTGCCAGGTGTGAAGGCAGTGCGCGGCTTCTCGTTCTTTGGCGATTCGTTCGTCTACGTGCTGTTCGATGACAAGACCGATCTGTATTGGGCGCGCTCACGTGTGCTCGAGTACCTGAGCCAGGTACGTGATCGTCTGCCGTCGCAGGTCAGTCCGGCGATCGGGCCTGATGCGACAGGGCTGGGCTGGGTCTACGAATACGCGCTCGTCGATCGCACCGGAAAACATGATCTGGGGCAGCTACGGGCGTTGCAGGATTGGTTCCTGCGCTATGACCTCAAGACCGTGCCCGATGTGGCCGAAGTCGCCAGCGTGGGCGGCATGGTGCAGGCATGGCAGATCACGCCCGACCCGCAAGCGTTGGCGGCACGCGGCATCACGATCAAGCAGCTGACGGAAGCGATCCAGGCTGCCAACGGGGCCACCGGTGGTTCGGTGATCGAACAGGGCGAAGCCGAATTCATGGTGCGCAGCGAAGGCTATCTGCGAAACCGGGCCGACTTCGAGCGTGTGCCAATCACAACCGGTGCCGATGGCATTCCTGTATTGCTTCAAGACGTAGCGATCGTGCAACGCGGCCCGACCTTGCGGCGCGGCATTGCCGAACTGGACGGGGAGGGGGAGGTCGCCGGTGGCGTGATCATCCTGCGCTCGGGCAAGAACGCCTTGGCGGCGATCGAAGCCGTCAAGGCCAGGTTGAACGATTTGAAGGCGAGCTTGCCTGCCGGTGTCGAGATCGTGTCGACTTACGACCGCTCCGAGTTGATCCTCGATGCGGTGCACAACCTGGCCCGCAAGCTCGGCGAGGAGTTTCTCATCGTCGCGTTGGTGTGCGCGCTATTCCTGTGGCATGTGCGCTCTTCGTTGGTGGCGGTGATCACCTTGCCTTTGGGGGTCCTGGCTGCGTTCATCGTCATGCGTTATCAAGGCATCAGCGCGAATCTGCTGTCGCTTGGCGGCATCGCGATTGCCATCGGCGCAATGGTCGATGCCGCCGTGGTGATGATCGAAAACGTGCATAAGCACTTGGAGCATTACCGCGACGCCCATGACCGAGAGCCGGAGGGCAGTGAACGCTGGGAGTTGATTGCGGAATCCGCCAGTGAGGTCGGCCCGGCGCTGTTTGTCAGTCTGCTGGTGATTACGCTGTCGTTCGTACCAGTGTTCGCGCTGCAGGCACAGGAAGGACGCTTGTTTTCGCCGTTGGCCTATACCAAGACCTACGCCATGGCCGCGGCGGCGGGCCTGTCCATCACCCTGATTCCGGTGCTGATGGGCTACCTGATTCGCGGCCATATCCGGTCCGAGAAAGACAACCCGCTCAATCGCACTTTGATTGCACTGTATCAACCAGTACTCGATGCGGTGCTGAGGTTCCCTAAGCTGACGTTGGCGCTTGCAGGCGTAGTGCTAGTGCTAAGCGTGATCCCATTGCTGCGTCTTGGCAGTGAGTTCATGCCACCGCTGGAAGAGGGCACCTTGTTGTATATGCCCACGGCCTTGCCCGGATTGTCCGCGGGCAAGGCATCACAGTTGTTGCAACAGACCGATCGTATGCTCAAGACCGTGCCCGAAGTGGATCACGTGTTCGGCAAGGCGGGTCGGGCGGAAACTGCGACCGACCCGGCCCCTCTGGAGATGTTCGAGACGACGATCACTTTCAAACCACGCAGCCAATGGCGACCCGGGATGACACCCGAGAAGCTGCGCGAGGAGCTTGACCGTGCCGTCAAAGTACCGGGCCTGACGAATCTGTTTGTGCCGCCGATTCGCAATCGTATCGACATGCTAGCCACCGGCATCAAGAGCCCGATCGGCATTAAGGTCTCCGGGCCTGACGTTGCGGTGCTGGCGAAGTTGAGTGATCGCATCGAGCTGGTTGTACGCACCGTACCTGGTGTGAGTTCTGCGCTGGCCGAGCGCATCGCGGGTGGCCGCTACATCGACGTGAAGGTGCGACCCGATGTCGCTGCGCGGTACGGCTTCAGCCAGGCAGACGTGCAACGATTGATTGCGACGGTGGTGGGGGGCGAGCCGGTCACGGAGACCATCCAAGGCCGCGAACGCTATCCGGTAGTGGTGCGCTATCCGCGCGAGATCCGCGATTCACCATCTGCATTGGCGCAGCTGCCATTGCTGGCACCTGGCGGTGTGCAACTTACGCTGGGACAGGTGGCGGAACTGAGCTTTAGTGAAGGCCCGCCGATGCTACGCAGCGATAACGCCCGCCTCAGCAATTATGTGTACGTCGATGTGGCCGGGCGTGACCTCGGTTCAGTGGTGCAGGAGCTGCAACGCGCCGTCGCACAGCAGGTGCCGATGCCGGCCGGTTACGCCGTGGGCTGGTCCGGCCAGTACGAGTACCTCAAACGTGCCAGTGAGCGCTTGCGAGTCGTGGTGCCCGCCACGCTGGTGATCATCTTCGGCTTGATCTACTTGGTGTTCCGGCGCGCATCAGAGGCCGCGATCATCATGCTCAGCTTGCCGCTCGCACTTGTCGGTGGGCTGTGGCTGATCTGGGCGATGGGTCATGCCGTATCAGTCGCAACTTTGATCGGGTTCATCGCGCTGGCCGGCGTCGCCGCTGAGTTCGGCATCATCATGTTGCTGTACCTGCGCCATGCTTGGGAACGGCAACTCGCGGCCAATCCCGATGCCGGCGAGGCCGAGCTTGATGCCGCCATCCGCGAAGGCGCGGTGCAACGCGTGCGGCCGAAGGCGATGACCGTCGCGGTGATCCTCGCCGGTCTGTTCCCGATCCTGATTGGCAGCGGCGCTGGTTCGGAAGTGATGCAGCGCATCGCCGCGCCCATGGTCGGCGGCATGCTCAGCGCGCCGCTGCTCTCCATGCTGGTGATTCCGGCGGCTTATGCCTTGTTGCAGCGCCGACGTCTGCTACATGGCCCGCTCCGGTCATGACATGAACGCACTCTCGCTAAAGTCCATCGATCTCCTGTGCGCGCCGGCTGCCGCGCCGGGGAGGCATTGTCCTTCGCGGCCACCCACCATAGGAGCGTCATCATGAAAACCTTTGCTACCTTGTCTGTGGTTGTCTTGCTCGCCGCCTGTTCGGCACCGCAAGGCGAAGCCACAAAGTTCGAAGCGACCGCTGCACCACAGCCACAGACCGCGACGACTGAGGCGGCGGCGTCCGCAGCGCCCATGGCCGACATGCCTGCCGGCGCCACGATGGCCTCCGCCTCCGGCAAGGTCGAGGCTGTAGATACCACCGCCGGGACCGTCACTATTGCCCATGGCCCGGTCGAGGCATTGAAGTGGCCAGCGATGACCATGACCTTCAAGGCGGGTGACATCGACATCAGCGGTTTGAAGTCTGGCGATCAGGTCGATTTCGAATTCACTTCTACCGGCATGGACGGCACGCTGACGAAAATCACACGAGAGTGAATCGCCCCGGCTTTCATGGAGGCCGGTTGGTTTAAGTTAAATGGCATCTGCCGTCATGGCGATTTGCCGGTAGTAGTTTGCCTCAGCTTCGGCCGGCGGGATATA
>JAFEEP010000279.1 GCA_018241045.1 Pseudomonadota bacterium
ATGCCCACGGTGGCGAGCAGGATCAGCACCGGGAATTCCGCGCGCATCGCCCGGACCTTCTCGAAGAAGGGCGGCGCGACCAGCAGGCTGGCGCCCGCAGCGGCATAGATCAGCAGCTTGGCGAAGGCCGCGAAGGCATCCCCCGCATAGAGCCTGTCAAAGGCATCGGCCGCGCTGCCGCGCAGGCCCGAGCACAGCGTGGGCGCGACAATGACCGCAGCGATGGCCAGGGCCAGCACCGACAGCCAGGTGACCGCGCGGGCATCGCGATTGCCCTTCGACCAGGCAGCGCCAAGCAGCAGCACCAGTCCGGTGACGCTCAGCAGTTCTTCGGGCGCAACCAGGCGCAGCGACTGGGACCAGTCCATCAGTGCGCCCCCTCATGCGCGGAAGTTTCGTGTTCGGTAGCCGCTTGCGGCTTGCCGGCGGTCAGGTGGGCATCGCTGACCGGACGGGCGCGGGCCAGCCGCGCATCCAGTGCCGCAATGTCCTGCCGCATCGGTTTAAGGAAGCTTTCGGGATAGACGCCCATCCACAGCACCACCGCCGCGATCGAGGCCATCATCACCCATTCGCGCGCGTCGAGATCGGGCATGGCGGCGGCATCGGCATGTTTCTGATCGCCGAAGACCACCCGGCGGTAGAGATAGAGCATGTAGGCCGCGCCCAGGATGATCCCCGTTGCACAGACCGCCGCGACCCAGCTCGACAACTGGTAGATGCCCGCCAGAGCGAGGAACTCGCCCACGAAGCCGCTGGTTGCCGGCAGGCCGATCGAGGCCATGGTGAACAGCATGAAGAACAGCGCATATTTGGGCATATTGATCGCAAGGCCGCCGTAGCGGGCGATCTCGCGGGTGTGCAGCCGATCGTAAATCACGCCGACGCAGAAAAACAGCGCGCCCGAAACCAGGCCGTGGCTGAGCATCACGATCATCGCGCCTTCCAGCCCCTGGACGTTGAAGGCAAACAGCCCGATCGTCACGATCGCCATGTGCGCGACCGAGGAATAGGCGATCAGCTTCTTCATGTCGTGCTGGACCAGCGCGATCAGGCTGGTCACCACCACCGCAATCATCGACAGCGCGAAAATCAGCGGGGCGAAATAGGCCGAAGCCTCGGGGAACATCGGCAGCGAGAAGCGGATGAAGCCGTAACCGCCCATCTTGAGTAGCACGCCCGCCAGGATCACCGAACCGGCGGTTGGCGCCTGGACGTGGGCATCGGGAAGCCAGGTGTGGAACGGCCACATCGGCATCTTGACCGCGAAGCTGGCGAAGAAGGCCAACCACAGCCACTTCTGCGCTCCCACCGGGAAGTCATAGGCCATCAGCGTCGGAATATCGGTCGTCCCCGCCTCGTTCGCCATCCACAACATCGCGATCAGCATCAGCACCGATCCGAGCAGGGTGTAGAGGAAGAACTTGTAGCTGGCGTAGATCCGGTCCGCCCCGCCCCAGATGCCGATGATCAGGTACATCGGGATCAGCCCGGCTTCGAACATGATGTAGAACAGGAACAGGTCCTGCGCGGTGAACACGCCGATCATCAGCGTTTCCATCAGCAGGAACGCCGCCATGTATTCGCCGACGCGCTTTTCGATCGAGAGCCACGAGACGCCGATGCAGATCGGCATCAGGAACACCGACAACTCGATCAGCAGCAGCGCGATCCCGTCGATCCCCAGCTTCCACGAAAAGCCCGCGAACAGGGCGACGTTCTCGGTAAACTGCCACTGCGCGCCGCCGGCGTCGAACCTGCACCACAGCACCACGCCGAGCGCGAGATCGATCAGCGTGGCGACCAGCGCGATCCAGCGCGCGGCCCGAGCCTCGACCAGCAGGCAGGCGAGCGCCCCCAACAGCGGCACCGCCAGCATCAACGAGAGGATGGGAAAACCTGCCATCTTAGTGCACCATCACCCAGCTGATCGCGGCGGTCAGGCCCAGCAGCATCACCAGCGCATAAGAGTAGAGATAGCCCGTCTGGAACCGCTGGGCGCCGCGGCTGCCCTGCGCCACGATCCAGGCTGCGCCGTTGGGACCGAAGCGGTCGATCAGGCCGATATCGCCCCACTTCCAGAACTTCTCACCCAGCCAGAAGGCAGGCTTGACGAAGATCCGGTCGTACAGCTCATCAAAGTACCATTTGTTGTAAACGAAGCGGTACAGTCCGCCGAGTTGGGCGGCGACCCTGGCCGGGGTTTCCGGACTGCGGATATAGAACTCGTAGGCCGTGACGAAGCCGATCGCCATCACCGTGAACGGCGCCCACTTCACCCAGCCCGGGACGGCGTGCATATGGTGAATCAGCTCCTCGGCGAAGGCCACGCTGCCCCTCCAGAACTCGCCCGCGCCTTCGCTGATGAAGGCGTGACTGAAGATGAACCCGGCAAAGACCGCGCCCAACGACAGCAGCCCCAGCGGAATCAGCATATTGAGCGGGCTTTCATGCGGATGGTAGCCCGCCGTGCCGTCATCGTAGTGACCGTGGCCGTGCGCGTCGTGACCGTGGTGATCGTCATGAACCGCGTGCTGGATATGCTCTGACTGGTTCCAGCGCGGTTTGCCGTGGAAGGTCAGGAAGACCAGGCGCCACGAATAGAAGCTGGTCAGTAACGCGGCGAAGATCCCCATCCAGAACCCGAACCGCCCACTTTCGCTGGCCGAGGCATAGGCAGCCTCAAGGATGGAATCCTTCGAATAGAACCCGGCAAAGCCGAACACGTCGACGATCCCGACCCCGGTGATCGCCAGGGTTCCGGCCATCATCGCGGCGTAGGTCCAGGGAATCTTCTTCGCGAGCCCGCCATAATAACGCATATCCTGCTCGTGATGCATCGCGTGAATCACGCTGCCCGCGCCCAGGAACAACAGCGCCTTGAAGAAGGCGTGCGTAAACAGGTGGAACATCGCCGCGCCCGGCGCACCGACGCCCGCTGCGACGAACATATAGCCAAGCTGCGAACAGGTCGAATAGGCGATCACCCGCTTGATGTCCCACTGGGTCGTGCCGATCGTCGCGGCGAAGAACAGCGTGCAGGCGCCGACCACCGTGACCACGGCCATTGCGGTCGGGCTGACCGCAAACATCGGCGAAAGGCGG
>JAFEEP010000027.1 GCA_018241045.1 Pseudomonadota bacterium
CGCCTGGTCCGTTTCGCCAGCGAGGACGTCGGCCTCGCCGATCCGCAGGCGCTGGTTCAATGCCTTGCCGCGCGCGATGCCTATCAGTTCCTTGGCAGTCCAGAGGGCGAGCTGGCGATCGTCCAGGCCTGCCTCTACCTCGCCACCGCTCCCAAATCGAACGCCGCCTATGCCGCGATGGGCGAAGCGTGGAAAAGCGCGCGTGAAACCGGCAGCCTCAGCCCGCCCGCTCATATCCTCAATGCGCCGACCAAGCTGATGAAGGACATCGGCTACGGCAAGGGCTATGCCTACGATCCCGATGCCGAGGACGGTTTTTCCGGCGCCGACTATTGGCCAGAGGGCATGGCCCCCCAGACCTACTACCGCCCCGCCGAACGCGGCTTTGAACGCGAGGTGCTGAAACGGCTGGAATGGTGGGACAAGAGGCGGGCCGAGAAGCGCGGGGAATGAGGCCGGGCCGGTTCCGCCACTACGCCGCGATTGACTGGTCGGGCGCGACGGGGGAACGGCATTCGGGAATCGCGGTTGCGGTGTGCTGCGAGGGAGACGCCGCGCCCGAACTGGTCCGCCTCGGTCATCGCTGGTCGCGCGGTGAGGTGTTGGACTGGCTGCTCGATGACCTGCCCGACGAAACGCTGGTCGGCTTCGACCTGAGCATGAGTTTCGCTCACGCAGATCGGAGCGCCTATTTTCCCGGTTGGGAGGAAAGCCCGGTCGATGCCCGCGCGCTGTGGGAACTGGTCGAAAGGGTCTGCGCCGACGAAACGCACTTTGGTGCGACGACCTTCGCCGATCATCCCGCCCTCGCCCCGCATTTCCGGCGACATGGCGGGCGCGAAGGTGCGGCGTTCGGGGGCGGGCGCGGGCGGTTTCGCGAGACGGAACACGCCCAGGCGCGTGCCGGGTGCCGTCCCTACAGCAACTTCAACCTCGTCGGCGCGGCACAGGTCGGCAAGGGCAGTCTGGCCGGGATGCGGCTGCTGCACCGGCTGTCAGGAAGATACGCGATCTGGCCGTTTGATCCGTTGCCAACGCAAGGTTCGGTGCTGATCGAAATCTACACCACCCTGGCCGCGATCGCCGCTGGACGCAGCGCGGCGCGCTCCAAGGTTCGCGATCGCGGCGAACTCGATCTGGCGCTGGCCGCGCTGGGCAGCGATCCGATTGGCGGCGCGGGGACAATTTCCGACCATGCCAGCGACGCCTTGCTCAGCGCCGCCTGGCTGCGCAACGTCGCTGGCGATCCCGCCCTGTGGAACCCTCTCGCGATCACCCCGGCGATTGCCGCAACCGAGGGGTGGACCTTTGGCGCGCGCTGACGCAAAGGGGGCCAGACGATTAGGGCCGGCTTAGCACAGTGGTAGTGCAGCGGTTTTGTAAACCGAAGGTCGGGGGTTCAAATCCCTCAGCCGGCACCAGACCTTTTCAGGGAGCGGGCAAGACCCATGCTTGCAGACATGATCCAGCGCCTGTTCGAGCGATCACTCGGCGATGCCGCCCAGTCCGAGGCACGCGAGGGGAAATGGCTGCCCGCGCTGTGGGCCGAGGTTGAGGAAATGGGCTTGCCGCTCGCCCTGCTCAGCGAAGAACAGGGCGGCTTCGGCCTGGCCCCCGCCGATCAGGGCGAAGCACTGCGCCTGCTTGGCCATCTTGCCGTGCCGCTGCCGGTGGCCGAAACCATGGCCGCCAACCGCCTGCTCGCCGAGGCTGGCCTGCCGCTGGCCGAAGGCGCGGCGGGGCTCGCCCGCGCCGACGACCTTACGCTTGCCGACGGCCGTCTGTCCGGCACGGTCCACCGGGTCGCCTGGGGCGAGAACCTCGATTGCCTGGCGCTGGCGGTGGGTAACACGCTCTATCACGTTCCGCGCAGCGGCTGGACCCTGACCGAACCGGGCACCGCGCTCAATTTCCATCCGCGCCCCTCGCTGGCGATCGATTGGGTGGTCGATGCCTCTGCCCCGCTGCCGCACGATCCGCTGGCCGAGGGAGCCACGGTACGCGCGTTCCAGATCGCCGGGGCGCTTGAAGCCGCGCTCGACTTGACGCTCGAGCATACCGCCACGCGCGTCCAGTTCGGCAAGCCGCTGCAGAAGAACCAGGTGGTCCAGCACGAGCTGGCCAAGCTGGCGGGCGAACTGGCCTGCGCCACCGCCGCCGCCGACCTTGCTGCCGAGGCGCTGGCCCGCGGCGATCTGCGCGGCGTCGCTGCCGGATCGCTGCGCGCGCGTGAAGCGGCAGGCAACGGCGCTTCGATCGCGACGCAGATGCATGGCGCTATCGGCTTTACCCGCGAACATCCGCTTCACCTTTTCACCACCTCGCTGTGGACCTGGCGCGACGAGTTCGGCGGCCAGGTATTCTGGGCGACCCTGCTGGGCCGCGCGGCGATGGCGGCGGGCGAAGAAGGCTATTGGCCGATGGTGACAGAACTATGAGCGCGATCCCCTTCCCCGCCCCGCCCGCCGACAGCGACGAAGTCCTCGCCCTGCGCGGCGAGTTCCGCGCCTTCCTCGACAAGCACCTCGGCCACCGCTCGCCACGCCAGCGCAGCGACAATTGGTACGGCTTCAGCCGCGATTTCAGCCGGGCGATGGGTCAGGCCGGATACCTCGGCATGACCTGGCCCAAGCAATACGGCGGCCACGAGCGCAGTGCCTTCGAACGCTATGTCGTGGTCGAGGAATCGCTGGCTTACGGCGCCCCGGTCGGCGCGCACTGGATCGCCGATCGCCAGTCGGGGCCCTCCATCATCAAGTTCGGGACCGACGAGCAGAAGGAGACCATCCTGCCCGGCATCGCCGCGGGCAAACTGGCGTTCGGCATCGGCATGAGCGAACCCGATTCCGGGTCCGACCTTGCCGCCACGCGGACCAAGGCGGTGCGCGACGGCGATGTCTATCGCGTCACTGGCACCAAGGTCTGGACCAGCTTCGCGCATGAGGCAGACTACGTGATCCTGTTCTGCCGAACCAGCGGCACTCCGGCGGACAGGCACCAGGGCACCAGCCAGCTTCTGGTCAACCTCAAGGATACTCCAGGTTTGACGATCAAGCCGATCATCGACCTGGCCGGACAGCATCATTTCAATGAGATGCACTTCGAAGATGCCGCGGTTCCTGCAAAGAACCTGCTCGGCGCCGAGGGCGATGGCTGGAACCAGGTGATGAGCGAACTGGCCTTCGAACGCTCTGGGCCGGAACGGTTCCTCAGCTCCATCGAACTGATGTACCAGCTCCTCGAAGCGCTTCGCGGCCGCGAGGACGATGCCGCGCTGGCGATGATCGGACGGCTGACCGCGCAGCTCGCCGTGCTGCGGCGCCTCTCGCGCTCGGTCGCGGCAATGCTGCAGGCGAAGGAGAACGCCGGGCTGCAGGCAGCGATCGTCAAGGACGTTGGCGCGGTGTGGGAACAGACCCTGCCCGACTTCGCCCGCCAGCTTGTCGACGCCGAACCCGATCCGCGAACTGCTGCGGCCTATGCCGGGGTGCTCGCGAATATCGTCCACAACGCGCCAAGCTGGTCGCTGCGCGGCGGCACGCGGGAAATCCTGCGCGGGATCATCGCTCGGGGTCTGGGGACGCGCTGAGGTAGCCCGCCAGCGGCACATCGGACCGCAGCGTTGCAATGGTTCGCGCAGAGAGCGCAAGGGAAGAAAGCCGAGGCGCAGAGATGTAGCGCCGGGCCGCAGGCCCTCCTGCCATTCACCGGTGTGGCTTGACGGGCGACCGGGAGGACAAGCGCCTTCGCCGCAGACGCCAAGCCTCTGCGCCTCCTCTTCTTCCTCCGCGCTCTCTGCGTGAACCCAAAATGCCTGATCCTCGCCCCATCCTGATATTCCGCGGACAGCAGCATCTGCTTGTAAATGAAACCGGTTGAGTCATGGTGTCGCCATGACCCAACCCATGACCTACGCGCGTTATCTCGCGCTTGATGACCTGCTCGCCTGCCAGCATCCGCGCTCCGATTGCGACGACGAGATGCTGTTCATCTTCATCCACCAGACCAAGGAGCTGTGGCTCAAGCAGATGATCCGCGAGCTGCGGCTGGCGCTGACTCAAGTCCGCTCCGATCAGCTTGTCCCGGCCTACAAGGCGCTGGCGCGGGTCAGCCGGATCCAGGCGGTGATGACGCTGAGCTGGGATGTCCTCGCCACCATGACTCCAAGCGATTACACCCGCTTTCGCGACGTGCTGGGGCCATCGAGCGGGTTCCAGTCGGACCAGTTCCGCACGGTCGAATACATGATGGGGCTGAAGGACGCCCGGTTCCTGTCCTACCAGAATGACAGGCCCGAAGCGCGCGCGGCAATGGAGGCCGCGCTGGCCGCGCCGAGCCTGTGGGACGCAGCGATCGCCGCTGCAGCGCGGGCCGGCCTGCCGATCGCAGCCGAAGTCCTGAACCGTGACGTGACCCAGCCCTACACGCCCGATCCCTCGGTCGAGGCGGCCTTCCTTGAGGTCTATCGCGACACCGACCGCTATTGGGATCTCTACCAGCTTGCCGAGAAGCTCGTGGACATCGACGATGCGACTGCGACCTGGCGGCACAAGCACGTGCTGACGGTGGAGCGGGTGATCGGCGGCAAGCCCGGCACCGGCGGAACGGCGGGCGCGGCCTATCTCCATTCGACCCTGCCCAAGCGCGCCTTCCCCGAACTGTGGTCGCTACGGACCAGCCTGTGAGCTTCAAACCGCTCTTTTCCCGGGCGCTGGCCGCCGCGCCGCACCGGCTGCACTTCGCCGCGCACAGCCACCACCTCTGGCCCGACGCCAGCTACGCGGGCCATGTGGAGGCGTGGGACGATGCCGCCGCGCTGGCCGATCTCAAATGGGATCGCGTCTTTGCCGAGGTGCTTCCCGAGGCGCAGCGCCACATTGCGCGAGAGCTGCGCCTGCCCGATCCGGCGACGATCGCCTTTTCGCCCAACACCCACGATTTCGTGGTCCGCATCGTCTCCGCCTTGCCCATGCCGCGTCCGCGCGTGCTGGCGAGCGACGGCGAGTTCCACTCGTTCCGCCGCCAGTCCTTGCGATGGGCGGAGGACGGTCGGATCGATCTGGCCACGGTCCCGCTTGATCGGCTGGTCGCCGAGGCAGAACGCGGCGCTTACGACCTGATCTTCACCAGCCAGGTCCAATTCAATTCAGGCCGCGCGCTGGCCGGGATCGAGCGGCTGGCCGCGCTGGCCCGTCACGACGGGCCGTGGGTGGTGATCGACGGTTACCACGGCTTCATGGCCACGCCGACCGACCTGTCGGGGCTGGCCGACCGGTTGTTCTACGTGGCGGGCGGATACAAATACGCCATGGCGGGTGAAGGCGCCTGCTTCCTCCACGCCCCGCCGGGTTTCGGCCCGCGACCCGAAATCACCGGCTGGTACGCCGCCTTTGATGACCTTTCCGCGCGGCAGGGCAAGGTCGGTTATGCACCCGACGGGCGGCGTTTTCTGGGCAGCACCTTCGACCCATCGGGGCTCTACCGCTTCAACGCGGTGCAGCGGATGTTGCGCGAGGAAGGGCTTACAACCACCGCAATCTCAGCCCATTGCGATTCCCTGAAAGCGCGCTTCCTTGCCGCCGATCCGCTGCC
>JAFEEP010000280.1 GCA_018241045.1 Pseudomonadota bacterium
ACGGATGCTTGCGGGGCTGGGCGCCAACATTTCGACCACCATTGCCATCTCGCTTGCAGCCGACCTGTGCCTGCCGGCGCAGCGCGGGCGCACCTTGCTGCTGCTGACGGTGGGCAAATATGGCGGCACCGCGCTGGCCTTTGCACTGGGCGGCTGGCTGTTCGGGCATTTCGCGATCAGCGGTGGCTGGCTCGGCCTGTCGCCGTGGCGTGCGGTTCATCTCGTCCTCGGGCTGGGCAGTGCGGTCCTGACCTTGTCGATCCTGGCCTTGCGCGAACCACCCCGGCTCGAGGCCGAGGCCGGACAAGGCGCGCCGCTGCGAGTGGTCGCGGCCGAATTGTGGGCGCGGCGAGCCTTTCTCGCTCCGTTGTTCCTCGGTCAGCTTGGCGTGTTCATGGCCGATGCCTCGGCGGGGATCTGGGCGGCACCGGTGCTGCAACGCCGTTTCGGGCTCGCTCCGCAAGACTTCGCGGGATGGCTGGGTGCGCTGATCTTCGCCTCGGGGATCCTGGGCGCTCTGCTTGGCGGCTTTGCCGGAGACTGGGCACTGCGGCGCGGCGGCGGGCGGCTGCTGCTGCAATGCGCGGCGATCGCCGCGCTGGCCGCGCTTCCCGCGGCGCTGTTTCCGCTGGCAACAAACCTGCCTGCCTTCGCCGCGGCACTGTTCGTCATGCTGCTCGGGGGAACCGTCACCGGCCTCATCACCGCCACCGCGCTCGCCGTGCTGCTGCCCAACGAGCTGCGCGGGCTGTGTATCGGCAGCTTCGTCGCCTTCGCCGGGCTGATCGCCTTCGGGGCGGGGCCGACGCTGGTCACGCTGGCCAGCACCGGGCTGGGCGGCGAGCAATGGCTGGGTTTGGCGCTCGGTCTGGTCGGCCTTGCGGTGAGCGCGCTGGGCCTTGCCGGGTTCGTCGGGGCCATGCGCCACGCACCGCAAGCTATATGATAGGTATTGCTAACCTATAAGACAGGTGATAGATTCGCGGCGAGAGAGGAATCGCCGATGAACCGCATCAAGGACTCGATCGTCGTTTCACATGAGATGATCAGCCACTGGGGGCCGGGCAAGGTCGCCACCGCGGGCTGGCCGACTGATAGCGTGCTGCTGTCCTTCGCCGCGATCGATGGCGATACCGCTCTGCTGCGTTTCGATGCCGCGCCGGTTGACGCCGGGGAAGGGGATGGCGCCGACGTGGTCCTGGTGGTTCAGCGCGCCGCCTGCCTGCGCCTGTTCGGCGGCGTTCCCGCCAGCGGCCATTGGCACCTGCCGAGCTGCCTGCGCGCACTGGCGCTGGGGATTTCGCGCTGCGATGCGCCCGATCAGGCGCGCGATACCCTGCGGCTGGCGCGGAGCATTGAACTGCTCTGCCAGGCCTTTGCTGAGCTCACGAAGGGTGAACTGCTTGCCGCCGAGGGCGATGGGGTGCTTTCCGAACTGGACGCCGCGCGGATCGCCGCTGCACGGCGCCTGATCGACGAACGCTGGCGTGAAAAGCTGACCCTTGATGCCATCGCCCGCGCCTGCGGGCTCAACCGTGACAAACTCTCGCGCGGCTTTCGCACGGTGTTCCGTACTACCGTCGCCGATGCCCTGGCAGAGCGCCGTCTGGAAGGTGCGCGAACGATGATCCTTACCACCGGACTGCCGGTTTCAACGATCGGCTACCGCTGCGGCTACCTCAACAACGCCAGCTTCGCTCGGGCCTTCACCCGGCGCTTCGGGATGCCGCCGACCCGATTGCGACAGATGCGGGGGAGCGCTGCGGCATGAACCTGGTCACCCCCGCCAAGTCCTCGCTGGTCGAACGCGCAACCTCGGCCGTGCGCGAACACATCGCCAGTCGCGGCCTAAAGGTCGGTGATCCCTTGCCGTCCGAGGGCACCTTCGCCGCCGAAATCGGGGTCAGCCGCCCGGTGATGCGCGAGGCATTCGGTGCGCTGGCCGCGCTCAAGATGATCGATGTCGCCAACGGCCGCCGCGCCCGGGTCGGCGCGATCGACGGATCGGTCATGGCCTCGGCAATCGGTCACGCGATCGATACCGCCCAGGTCAAACTGGGCGATGTTTGGGAGGTGCGCCGCACGCTCGAACTGCGCACCGCCGAACTGGCCGCGCGCAACCGCAGCGAGACCCAGGCGGAGGCGATCCTGCGCGCCGCGCACGACTTGGCGATCGGCCGCGACGAACACGCCGTCACCGCTGCCGACACCGCCTTTCACCAGACCATCGCGCTGGCCAGCGGCAACCCGCTGTTCTTCCAGATCGTGCGCAGCTTCGAGGAGATGATGGCGCTGGCGATTCCCAAGGCCTGGACCGCCCGCCGCACCGAGGCCGAACGTGCCGAATCGCTCGCGCTCCACCGCGAGGTGGCCCAGGCCATCGCCGCGCGCGATGGCGAACGAGCGCGCGATGCGATGGACCGCCATTTCGACCGCGCGGTGGGGGACGCTTTCTCGACCTGAACGCAGCGCGCGTCTGAGTCTGTCCCCGCTATTGCGTGACGGCGGGCTTCTGCGCCGCCAGCATCCCGATCCGCGCCCAGATCGCCGCTGCGTCGTCGCCCACCAGGCCGAACGTCTCGCTAAGCGCCGCCCCATATTCGGCAGCGCTGGCCAGCGACCTCTGTTCGTTCGCATCGACGCCCTTGCGCACCAGGGTCGCGCCAACCAGTGAAGCGAGGTCGGCGCCGTGGTAACGCTGGATGACGACATTCTGACGGAAAGGGGAGGCGGGGTCCGACTGGAGCCACTGGCAGGCGTTCTCCAGCAGCGCCTCATCGCGCAGATCGGTCGAGAAATCGAAGCTGGGCGGAAGCGCGTCGGGCTGGTTGTGGAACCGCCACCAGCCGTCGCCCAGATCCTCCAGGGCAAAGGCCACGCCGCGCTGTTCATGCCGGCCCGCGGCAAAGGGGATCGGTTCGATCAAGCCGGCACCCAGCCCGACGTCAGCAATGTAGTCGCGATCGAGATGGACGATCAGCGCCAAGTGATTGCCCATCGCCGCGTCGCCCATCCGATCGCGCATCACGCCCGCGGCAAGGCGGGTGAGCGAGAAGCCGATGGCTTCGAGCATCCATGCGAACAGACCATTCATCTCGTAGCACCAGCCGCCGCGGCCACCGGTCACGAGCTTGTCGAACGCTGCGCGCGGGTCGCGCCCGGTCGGGCGACCGATGAAGCAATCGATGCACTCCCACGCAATTGTCTCGATGTGGCCGCGGTGAACCGCGACCAGCGTATCGAGATCGGCGCGCGCCTCGCCACTGAAGCCGATGCGCGCCAGATAGGCAGCCAGTTGGTCGGGGGTTGCAGGTGGGACGGCCATGCGCGGCAATCTATCCGCCGTGGCCGCCCCTGTCCATTCAATGGGCGACCCGCGCCCCGCCGCCGAAACGCTTGCGGAAATCGCTCAGTTCGATCGAGAAATCATCCATGCCGTGATAGTCCTTGTCGCTGAGTCCGGGCTGTTCGTGCTGCTTGTACCAGGCGACATATTGCGGCGTGTCGAGGCTCGTCTTGCGGTAGTGGGTCGAATAGGTGCGAACCTTGATGACGGGAACCTTGCCGGCCATGTCGAAGGTCATCAACCGCATCCAGCCGTCGCCAATCCCGACCGGCCAGTCCGACTTCACCCCGGCATCTTTCGCGGTCTGGCCGCGATCCTGGTAGTCGGCCAGCACCTGGTGAACCTGGTGGCCAAAGTCGTTCGCGTCGGTCCGCATCGCCTGGCCATGTTCGTGCCCGCATAGCACGAGGAAGATCTGGTCGTGCTTGCTGATCAGCTTGTCCCAGATCATCTGCGGACTGTTGTCTTGCGGGTCCACGGCGTGGCCGTCGATCATCGGGTTGGGAATGCGCTTGCCGTCCTTGTCCATGTAGTCGTGCATCGAAACGATGGTCGGCAGTCCGGGATTGCGGCGGATCACCGATGCCGCCCATTCAAGCGAGGCGTCCGGGGCGTCGAACTGCAGGCCGATGTGAAGGAAACGGTATCCTCCCGCGGTGAAGATCTGCGCGGCGTCCGCTCCGCCATCATGCGAGGCGACGTACCAGGGGCGCCCCTTGAAGAACGGGCTCTGGTCGCCGAAGACCGAGCGGAAATTGTCGAGCCCGCCGGGATGGAGCATCCCCAAGGTCGACATATCCCTGGGATCGATTTTCGCGGCCGGCGGAAAGCGGGAATCGGTCCACATCGCGTCATAATCGTGATTGCCCGGAATGACCGAGAGGGGCACCTTGCCCATCAGCAATTCATAGCCCTTGCGCGCCGCAGGCATTTCGACCGCGGCGACCTTCGGCGTCGGCGCGAAATGGGCGTCCAGAACCGGATTCGGCACTGCCTTGAAACCACGTGCCTGGTGGTCGGGATCGATCCGCAGCGTCTGGTGCTGCCATACGTCGCCAAGACCGGCGACGAAGGCAATATCACCGCCCGCGCTCTCAAGGTTGTCGGCGATATACTGCAATTGTTCGGTGAACAGCGCATTGGCGTCGAAGGGGAAGCCCTCGGCCTTCTGGTGGGTGTAGTCGACGTAGTTCTGCGTGTCAGGGATGACGGCGATGGTGAAGCGATCGTCCCCGGCGCGAGCGGGGGAAGTCAGCGCGGTCAGCGCGAGGGCGGCGGCAAGCGCGAGCTTGCGGGTCGACGGGGCGAAGCGTGTCATGCAAAAAACTCCCTGGAGGATCAGAACTTGACGCCGAATTCGGCGCGATAGGTCCGGCGCGAACCGGCGATGAAGGTCGGAATGCCGAAGTAGTCGCCGGTATTCCCGGCATCGACGATGAACTTCTTGTCGGTCAGGTTGTCGCCGACCAGGGCGAAGGTCCAACGGTCGTCCGTTCCCTTGAAGGTCAGGCGGGCACTCAGCAGGCCGAAGCCGTCCTGGAATTCGTCCACTACCTTGTCCGACAGCGCGGCGGGTACGCGCTGCTGCAGGTCGAGCCGGTCGTTGTCGTCAAAGAAATACATCTTCGACTGCCAGCTATAGAGCGGCGCGAAGCTGATCGACCCGCCCTTCATCGGCAGGGTGACATCGGCCCCGATCGCGAATTTGTGGTCGGGACTGTTGCGGAAGTGGTTGCCGCTGAACGCGCCCGAGCGCAGCCGCGCCTTGTTGTAGCCATAGCTGCCGAAGATCGATACCTGGGGCGTCAGCGCGACGTTGACCTGGGTCTCGAAGCCGGTCGCGTCGGCCTTGCCGGCGTTGACCGTCGCGAGGCGGCCGTTGACCAGCCCCTGGGTCTGGAAGTTCTGATAGTCATAGTGAAAGATCGTGGCGTCGCCGACCACGCGACCATCCAGCAGGCGGAACTTGATACCGCCCTCGACCGAATCGAGCCGTTCCTCGGGGATCAGGTCCGCCGGGCGCGTCGGATTGAGCTGCAACGTCTCCGGTCGCTTGCCGATGCCGTAGGCAACGAACAGGTTGACGTCGGGGGTCAGCTTGAAGCGGGCACCGGCGCGACCGGTCAGGATGGTCGAACTGTCCTTGCCCCGCAGGATCGCGCCGCCGGGGGTGGGCTGGAGCAGGATGCCCGCGCCGGTCAGGTTCGACGGCCCCAGCGGATTGAGCCCCTGAAGCGCGACGTCCTTGCTATCCCAGGTGATGCGCCCACCGGCGAACAGCTCAAGGCGTTCACCAAGGTGTGCGGTGAAATCGGCGAAGAGGTCGTAGGTGTTGATGTCCGCCGTGGTGATCTGCCTGTCGAGCATGAATGGCTTGAGCATGGCCGCCATCGGGCCAAGCAGCGCGTTGATTTGCGCGTTGGTCAGCCCACGCGGGGCGAAGCTCTGCAGAGTTCCGGAAAACATCAGCGCCATCGCGCGCTCGTCATAGCCCAAGTCGAAGTTCATGCCGTTTCGGGCGTTGAAGGCGCTGGCACCGATGAAGCCTTCAAGCGGGCCCACGTTGCGGAAGTTCAGCCGGATTTCCTGCGAAAACTGTCTGCCATTGTTGCACTGTTCATATGCGATGATGTTGGTCGGCGTGCCGTCGTTGTCGCCGCTCTGGCAGGCGTCGAACCAGCGATAACCGGAGATCGAGGTGAGCGAGAAGCGGTCGTTGATGGTCCAGTCCGCGGTGCCGCTGATTCCCAGAATCTCGCGATGGAAGAAGGCTGCGGGGATCGTCCCGAAGGTGTTGAGGTGGGTCGGCGTCCAGAAATCGAGATCGCCGATGATCGCACCGCTCGCCTGGTCGAGCGGCACGAAGGTGCGCGACTTGAATGGCACGCCGCCCTTGGTGTCATCGACGTCATAGGTCGCGACCAGGTTGAACTTGAAGTCGGCGCCCGGCTGGAACTTGGCGGCAAAGCGGTAAGCCTGGGCGTCGAGCGCGTTGTAGCTTCCCTGGCCATAGACGTCCTTGACGAAGCCGTCCCGCTGGCGAAGCATTGCCCCGAACCGGATGCCAACCGTGTCTGACAGCGGAACGTTCGCGACACCCTGGACATGGTGATAGTTGTAGTTGCCAAGCCCGCCCTTGAACTCGAGGCTCAAATCATCGGTCGGTCGCTTCTGGAAGATCGAGACCCCACCGTTGAGCGCCGAGCGCCCGTGCAGGGTGGATTGCGGCCCCTTCTCGACCTCGACCCGGTCGACATCGAACATCTCGCCATAGGACGCCGTCGCCTGCGAGGCGGGAACGCCGTCCTGAAACACCGCGACACGCAATTCGCTCTGCGGCGAGAAATCGTTCGAGGTGATTCCGCGCACCGAGAAGCCGGGAGCGAACTTGTCCTGCAACTGGATCACGAAGCCGGGG
This sequence comes from Pseudomonadota bacterium, assembly GCA_018241045.1. Classification (GTDB taxonomy): domain Bacteria; phylum Pseudomonadota; class Alphaproteobacteria; order Sphingomonadales; family Sphingomonadaceae; genus Novosphingobium. The sequence goes on from JAFEEP010000280.1 coordinate 6,765, forward strand.
GTTATTGCCGAGACCTTCGACAATTCGGTCCCGCCGATCTGGTCGAGAAATTGCGCGCCATAGGCGCTGATCGACATCGGCACGTCGGTGATTCGCTGCTCGCGCTTCTGGGCGGTAACCAGGATCTCGCCGGCCGCGTCGCCCCCGTCAACGCTCGCGTCAGCCGAGGTGGAAGCGGCGTCGGCAGGCAAGATTGCCGTAGCGGAATTTCCTGGCTCGGCGGCATGGGCCTCGGCGACCGAAAGCGAGAGCAGACTGGAAACAACAAGCAAACGACACAGCATGAAACGGCCTCCTGGAGGGAAATGGGGTATTTACGAGGCGGTCGTGTATCGATATTCTGTGACAGATTTGCTGCATTGCACAAAGGTCTTGCATGACGGACACGACAATCCTCCAGCGCAGCCGTGGTCGCCCCCGGGATGTCGGCAAGGACATCGCCATTCGCGATGCCGCATGGCGCGTCCTGGCCGAACGCGGTTTCGATGGCCTGACCTTCGAGGCGGTCGCGGAACTGGCGAATTGCAGCCGCGCAACGCTCTATCGGCGCTACGCGTCGAAGGTCGCACTGGTGTCAGCGGTGCTTTATGAGACGTCGCGATCGGTTGAGCCCGAGATAGCCCCCGGCTCTGCACCGCGCGACGTCCTGGTTGCTCATGCCTGTGCCGCGGCGGATTACCTGTCCGGCTATCGCGGGCAGGCGCTGCTGAACCTGACTACCGCCGCCTTCCGGCACCCCGAACTCGCCGCGGCGACGGCAAGCTTCGGGGAGAGCGAGCAGGCGTTCTACCTGAACGAGTTCAGCCGGATCGCGCCGGAGGCGGACAGCGGCGGGCTGGCTTTTGCCTGCGATACCCTGCTTGGCAGCATCATCTACCACGTCAGCATGAAGCAGAGGGCGCTTGCGGCCCCCGATGTCATGCGGCTCGTTGATTGCGCCATCGCCACGCTGCGGGATTGAGCCCGCCAGGACGGGGCATCTCCGCGGGCCGTGGATCGGTGCTCCGCCAGGCTACGAAGGCCGTCAGCCTGGCAAGATCCGTCACTCCCACTCGATTATCAATCGACCATTTAACCAATTGATATTTCGAAGTAAAAATAAATTTCACTGGAAAAGTACCGTCGCTAAAACCGTCGAATCTCGACGCTCTTGAAATTACTGCTTTTTACGAGATTTGTCTAAAAAACGAATCTTCGGGGACTATTGTCAAGCAACGAACGATTGAGATGATGTAGGCAAAAATGTGCATGCCGTCAATTTTGCGATATACTACGACACTCACATCTCCGGTGTTTTGGCGCAGGCAGAAATCACTCAACCGGGCTCCCGCCTGGCGGCGCTAAATCACAGGTCTTTCAAAAATTCCGACCCCGGCGTGATACCTGTGACAATCAATCGGTCCCTCGCGCGGGTGCAAGCAACATAGAGTAACTGCCGTTCTGTCTCGTAGATATCGTCGAGTTCACCTTCATCCGCGGCATCCTCAATCCGAGATTGCAGTGGCAGCGAGTCTTCATCGCATGCCACCACTGCAACTGCTCTGAATTCCAGCCCCTTGGCCAAATGCATCAGAGCGACGGTAGCCGCAGAATCGACCCCTGCGAGTTGCGCAGCTTTGCGAGCCCGACCGATTGAAGCCGGATCGCGAACGAATAGCCCGATTTCAGCTGGGGCAACGCCATCCGAGATTGCATCCTCGAGGAATTTCGCCACAGCAGCAATTTCGGCATCATAGGAATCGAGAATTCTGACGACCGGAGCTGGCCCATCAAACAAGGAGACCGTCCCGTCGCGGTCCTCCTGATTGCCATCGGGGTCGCGCAACGCCCCAGGCAGAAGACCATCTGCCATTCCTCTTATCTGACGAGAGGTTCGATAGCAGACCTTAAGTGTGGAAGAGCGCCCTCGAACGTCGATGCCCAAGGCCTTCCACGAAAATGGATGCTGGAAAATGCGCTGACCAAGGTCGCCTGCAAAAAACAATGCATCAGCATGGCCAGGTGTAATCGCGGAGAGGAAAACAAGCTCTGCAGGACCAAGATCCTGTGCCTCATCGAGGATGATGGCGCCAAATGGCTTATCGGTTCGCACCAGGTAGTCGGCCGCAACCTGGCGATAAACGCTCGCGCGTGTGAACAGGCCACGCGTCGACAATGCTGATCGAGCGCGATCAAAGACGGACCACAACCGCTCACGTTGCTTCGGTCCCAAAGGGCTGCGGCGGCCGAGACGAGGAACCCGCGCATAGGCCTCGAGCCCGTCGATCCCCCAAGCATCAACAACATTGGTCCATTCGGACAGCAGGAAGCGATCAGAAAAACCGCGCACGTCGGCTTCCGCGGCGGCGTTGGCGATAATTTCAGCCAATGCATCTGCGCCGACAATGCGCGGCCGACGTCCGGTCGACAGCTGGAACAGCTCATCGGCTACATTCGCCCAATCACTTACTGTGATTCGCGGGACGATACCGCCGGCTTCAGGAGCAAGCACCTTGACCTTACTGGCCAGTTCGCGAGCCAAGGGCTCGGAAAACGTGGCAAGCAAAATACGGCGGGCTGGATCAGTGCGGGCCAGTCGCACGGCTCGGTGCAGGGCGACGACAGTCTTGCCGGTACCGGCGGAGCCGGAAACCCGCGCTGGTCCATCGAAGCTGCGCTCGACCATGGCGCGCTG
>JAFEEP010000281.1 GCA_018241045.1 Pseudomonadota bacterium
CGGCGGCGTCGCGCTTGAACACCGGGACGAAGATCAGGATACCCGCTGTGGCCTGCCTGCCCTCGTCCTGGATCAACTGGACCTTGCCAGAAACCGCCGCGCGATTGGTGCGAATTGCCTCGTCGATGGCGGCGCGGCGGACCTGTTCGGAGGCCAGGTCGTAACCCAGCGCGTGGATGTTGGCCGAGGTGCGCGGCTCGAGCAGGGTTATCACCGCCATGTCGGCATTGCCGTCGGTCGGCAGCGGACGCACCCTGCCGCCGTCACCGGGATAGCGGCTCAATTCGTCCTGCAACTGCGCGGCATCGCTTCCTTTGACCCATCTCGCCAGGCCCATTCCCAGTGACCCGCGCGCGCTGTGATTGACGCTCATGTCGGCGACGAACTGGGAAAATTCGTCCTGGCTGACCGATTGGGTTACCGACAGCATCGATGCAGCGGCGTTGAGATAGGCGATGTTCTCGGTTGCCTTGCGCTCAAGCTCGCTGGCCAGCGCGGCGCTGTCATGGTCAAGTTCGAGGTGGCGCGCCTGGCTGTCGGATCGCTCGATGTTGACGATGAACAGCAGTGTGATGACCATGCCCAGTATGAACAGGGCAAAGGGCATCCCGCGCGGATAGCGCAGGAACCACGCCTGCCGCACAACCCGTCGCTCGAGCCGCTGTTCCATAGATCAGGTTCCGACCGAGATGATATTGCCCCCCGCGCCGCAGCCAATTCCGGCGTGGCAGCACATTTGCCCCGGGCATGGAACCAGAGCCGTCGCCGATTGTTCCCGAAGTTGCCGACAACACGCAAGCATTTTAATCATCGCAATGTTATGGGGCGACACGCCTCGCGGAGCTGACGTTGACCGACCACAAGAACAAGCGACCCGCTATCGGCAAAGGCCGGGCCGCTGCGCGGGTCGGCAACGCCGGACACCAGCCTGGCTGGGCCGACGGCTTGCGCAAGCTGTACGACGGTGTGGTGAACGAGCCGCTGCCCGACAGCTTCGACGAATTGCTCAGGAAGCTCGATCAGGCCGACGATGACTGAACCCGGTGCCCGCCGGGACCGGCGCGCCGATGAAGTGCCGGACCCCTTCCGCACGGAACTGCTCGCCCTGCTGCCTCACCTGCGGGCCTTTGCCCGCGGGCTGTGCGGCGGCCATCCCGATCGGGCCGATGACCTTGTGCAGGAAACCGCCCTGCGGGCATGGACCGCGCGCGACGCCTTTGCGCAAGGCACGTCGATGAAGGCGTGGACCTTCACCATCATGCGCAACCACTTCCTCAATGACCTGCGCAAGAACAGGCGGCAGATCCAGCTTGACCCCGAAGTGGCCGAAGCCACGCTGGTTACCCCGCCGACGCAGGAGAACGGGCTGCACGTCAGCGATCTTCAGCGCGCCCTTGACCAATTGCCGGGGGAACGGCGCGAGGCGTTGCTGCTGATCGGCGCGGGCGGCTTTTCCTATGAGGAGGCGGCGCAGATCTGCGGGGTGCCGATTGGGACGATGAAAAGCCGCGTCGCGCGCGGCCGCGCCCAGCTGCACGCCATCCTCGAACCGCCGGACGACGGGATCGAGGATGGGGGCGACCCGGCAGGGATCAGGGATCAGGCCGACGTGGTCAGTTCAGGATAGGTCCAGGCTGTGCTGCGGGCGAAGTTCTCGTCGGCAAAGCGCCAGTTGAGCAGGCTCAGCGCCGCCTTCAGATAGGCCCCGCGGTCGTTCTTGCGATCGAGGTAGTAGGCGTGCTCCCATACATCGACCACCAGCAACGGGCGTGCCGCCTGGCCCAGGGGGCATCCCGCATCGTGCGTGGTGGTGATCGACAGGGCGTTTCCTTCGGCCATCAGCCAGGCCCAGCCCGAACCGAAATGACCCAGGCCCTCGTCGACCAGCTTGGTCAGCATATCATCGAGCGAGCCGAAGGAGCCGGTGATCGCCGCGGCAAGTTCGCTGCCCGGCTGGCTGCTTTCGGGGGTGAGGCTGTGCCAATAGAACCCGTGGTTCCATGCCTGGGCCGACTGGTTGAACAGCTTGCCGTCCTTGCGCGCGACGGCGTCGAGCACGATGGCCTCGAGCGGGGCGTCGGCCAGGCCGGTCCCGGCGACCAGCGCGTTGGTCTTGTCGACATAGGCCTTGTGGTGCTTGCCGTGATGGATCGCCAGCGTCGCGGCGGAGATGGCGGGTTCAAGCGCGGCTTCGGCATAGGGCAACGGCGTGAGGGTGATGGTCATCTGGAATCTCCGGGATGTGGGAATGTGCCGGGTGGGGGAAAGGTGACTTGGGGGCGTCAGCGCGGGCTTGACGCCCCCAGGCCTGCGGTCGATCTGAAAGCGGCGAGGCGCTGTCGGATCGTGTGAAACGGCTTAGTGAACCTCCCCGCGGTGAAAGAGGTTGACGAGCGCGAGCAGGATCGATGCGCCGATGAACGAGGCGATCAGGGCCATCGTATCGAACGAACCGCTGGCGAACGGCGCGCCACCGATCAGCGGGGTAACGAGGAAGCCGGCGGCGACCGCGCCAATTATCCCGACCACCAGGTTGCGCGCGATACCTTGTCGCCGGTCCGTGAACGTTACGAGGCTGGTGAGCCAGCCCAACGCCCCGCCGACGATCAGAAGAGCGACAATTCCCATGGCGCGTTGCCTTTTGCCAGATGCCTATGCATCTCAAACAGACGAGGTCGGCTTTGGTTCCCCACCCGTGCCTTGTCGAACCCGGGTATCCCGCTGGGATATCCAGAAAATTGAGGCCCCCCGCAAAACTTGCGAAGGGCCTCGAAGATGCACCGTCGGCGGGGTTCGGGGGGAGGGGATCGCCGCCGGTGCCAATGCGTGAAACCCGCAAGACGCAATCTGGTTCCCGCGCCTGGCCCGAGCGAACGATATTTTTTTGAAGAGCCGGTCCGCGCTGTCGGTGCCACGGCCTCAACGATGCAGATGTTCACTACGATGAAAGCGTGGCGACGCTAGACCGTGCAGGCAGTCGCGACAATCGAGGCAAGGATTTGATCCGTTTTCCTATCGTGAAGGTCTTGGCCCTGACCGGTCTGGCATTTGCAGTCGCTGTCGCGGCACAGGCGCGGCGACCGGCCCCGGTCGTTCTGCGCTGCGAGGTGCCCGACCTCGCCAAGTCGCAACTTGGGGCCAGGCAGGTCTGCGATCGGTTCGTCGTCGTGTTCGCACGGGTCTTGCAACGGCCGGTCGTAGGCGCCGTAAGCGCGTCCGGCCCGTCGGCGCGGGACACGCTAAGAGTGGAGATCACCCAGCCGCGCCGCAACGCGATCGAGGCACGGCTGAGCGGTCGCTACGACGGCCGGACGGTCGCCAGGGGGCCGATTGCGATCGACGTGATGGACCGTGCGTTGGCACATCAGGATGTCGACCGGCTCGCCGAAACCCTGGCAAGACTTCTCGATAGCCGGCCTCGGCCACGCTGACGGCCTGAGCGCA
>JAFEEP010000282.1 GCA_018241045.1 Pseudomonadota bacterium
AGATCCGCCAGGGCCACCTGATTGGCCTGCACCCACTGCCACAGGGCATCGACATTGGCGCCGAACTTGTCGTCCAGCGCCTGCCAGCCGGCCTGCAGGCGTGCGGCCAGGCCGGGGTTCAGGTCGTCACGCTCGGTCAGATAGCGCGACAGGGCCATGAAGCCGGCGCTGGCCGTGGCCACAGGCGGCGCGGCCAGCGCCCACGGCGCCAACTGCATGGCACCGACCGCCACGAAGCCGCCCAGCAACTGGCGACGCTTCAGTCCGAAGGCTGGAAATGCAGGCGTGTAAGGCATGGTGTTGTCGTTCTGAGTCGGAATTGAATGCGCCGGGGGCCGCGGCTGTACAGATTCAGTGCGCAATGGGATTCCAGCGCAAGTGAATAGATTTTCTGTTGTATTTATTACGAATTTGCCATGCCGTTTTGCGAATATTTCGCATCGACCCAAACCTGGACGAAACAACGTGCCCCATATGGCTGCGCGCGGGCACCGCCAGCGGCATCGCTGGGAAGGCGCTGGTCGGCTACGATGGCTGGGCGGCGGCTGCATGATCCAAGCCGACAAGCGCGCGCCGCCTGCGCCAACCGCCGCTGGGTTGGCGCCCCGTTGATGCCGTTCTATTTCTACCTGGACAAGGAGAGCAATTTGAGCAATCCCATCGAGAACCCCGAGCCGCCACAAGATCTATCCGCCTTCGTCGGCATGCATTTCATCTATACCTACGCCAATGGCTGGCAGTACGAGTGGTAGACGACATGCATTGCTTCCGCGATGAGGGGCCGGCCTACCCCTATGTGATCATCCCGGAGTTCGAGAAGATCACTTACATGGAGCAGCGTGGGCCTGACAACGACGCCGTCATCAACGCGACGCCTGGACAATTGCCCGACGGCTATCTCTCGCGCACCAATTGATCGAGCGCACGACCAAAGGATTGAACAAATGTCAGGTTCACCAAATTTCACGGGCAAAGTGGTTCTGATCACGGGCGCAAGCAGCGGGATTGGCCGCGCCACCGCAGTCGCCTTCGGGCGCGCCGGCGCGAAAGTGGTCCTGGGCGACCTCAATGAGGAGGCGGCTGCGACAGCCTCCCAGATCAAGGCAGCGGGAGGTGAGGCGCTCTTCGTCAAGACCGACGTGAGCCAGCCGGCCTCGGTCGAGGCGCTGGTCCAGGCCGCCGTCGGCGCCCATGGCCGGCTTGATGTCGCCTTCAACAACGCCGGGCTTCTGCCGCGCACCGCCGACCTCGCGGACATGACAACGGAAGACTTCGATCGCACCATCGCCGTCGATCTTCGCGGCGTCTTCCTGTGTCTGAAGTACGAAATCAGGCAGATGCTCAGCAATGGTGGCGGCGCGATCGTCAACACGGCATCCGTTGCGGGTCTGGTCGCCGATCCCGGGATGGCTCCCTATGTCGCCGCCAAACACGGCGTTGTCGGTCTGACGAAGGCGGCCGCTCTCGACTACGCGACCCGCAACATTCGGGTGAACGCCGTCGCCCCCGGATTGGTCGCCACCCCGATGACCGAGCGCTGGCTGGCCGATCCTGCCTTCAAGGGAAAATTGCTGCAGAACAGCCCGATCGGCCGTGCTGCCCAGCCCGAAGAGATCGCAGGAACGGTGCTCTACCTGAGTTCCGACGCCGCGTCCTTCGTCACGGGTCAAACCTATGTCATCGATGGTGGGCAGACTGCGCACTGATAGAGAAACAGAGAAAAGAAACGGCTATTTTGAGATTCAACCCCAGGAGCACCGCATGCAAGAAAACGTTGTCATCCTCACCTTTGCCGAGGAATCCAAGGCCTACCAGGCGCTGAGCGAACTCAAGGCCGCCGCCGCGCAGACCCGGCTGAAGCTGGTCAATGCGGTGGTGATCGACCGTGACGCGGCAACCGGCTTTCGCGCTCGCGACGGTTTCAGCGATGGCGCCCCGGCCGAAGGCCCGCTGATCGGCACGTTGCTGGGTTCGCTGATCGGCATCTTCGGCGGCCCGCTGGGCGTGCTGCTGGGGGGCGCGTCGGGCGCCTTGCTGGGCTCGGCGGTGTCCAGCAGCCAGGCGGTGGACCGCGCCAGCCTGATCGATCAGATGCTCAGCGCAGTGCCGGTGGGCTCCACGGCCGTGGTCGCCACGGTGGGCGAGTTTGCCGACGAGGTGCTCGATGGCCTGGCGGCCAAGCTCGGCGGCGTGGTGCTGCGCCGCCCCGCCGCCGCCGTGATGGCCGAGGTGGAGTCGCTGCGTGAGGCCGAGGACGCTGCCGCCAGGGAGGCGCGCCGCGTGCTGCGCGAACAGCGCAAGGACGAGTGGAGCGCCAAGTACGAGTCCTGGAAGGACGAGGTGCAGGACAAGTGGGAAGCGCTGAAGCTGAAGCTGAAGAAATAGGTAGGCATGGCCACGTACTGGTGGCCGAACTCAGCGCGCAGGCGGTGCCCCGCATGGCTTTGCCGCCTTGTCGCGGGCGGCGCCCATCGTCCGTTCGCCGCCCTCAGCGCCATTCATCTCTTGCCCGCTTTGCGACCTGTCGTCGCCAACACTACGTTGACGCGATGCCCTTGCCGGTGCTCACCATCTCCAGGTTCTGGCGATAGTTGTCGGCATGCCGGACATAGGTCTCGGCATTCGTCCTCAGTTCCTCGATGGCTTGCGGCGTCAATTCACGGACGAGCTTGGCGGGCGTTCCCATGATCAACGAGCCATCCGGAAAGGTCTTGTTCTCGGTGACGAGTGCCCCCGCACCCACCAAGCAATTCTTGCCAATCACGGCCCCATTCAGGACGACGGCTTGAATGCCAATCAACGAGCCGGCACCGATGGTGCAGCCGTGCAGCATGGCCTGGTGGCCAATCGTGACGCCATCGCCTATCGCCAGAGGCTTGCCGGGGTCGACATGAAGGATCGCGCCTTCCTGCACATTGCTCCTGTCGCCAATGGAAATCGTGTCGTTATCGGCCCGTATCACGGCGCCCGGCCAGACGCTCGTCCGGGCGCCGAGTTTGACCTGCCCCGTAATCGTGGCCTCGGCAGCAACGTAGGCGGTCTCGTGGATCTCGGGCGTTGAAGCGCCGATCTTGTAGATGGTCATGTTCACTCCGTTTCTGGGCGCAGGTCATACGGTTTCGCGGGCCAGGGCCCTGGCACGGATTGCTTCGATGTTTGCGGGCGGCGGGTAACGGCTGTCCGATTTGCCGGCGCGCACGACCGCGCCGGGGATGTCGTGGACGAGCATCGCCGGCAACCGTGCGGCGCACACCAGCAGCCGGTCCACATCGACGCCCGTTGCCACGCCCATGGTGTCGAGCATGTGGACCAGATCCTCCGTGCAGATATTGCCCGTCGCACCCGGCGCGTAGGGACATCCGCCCACGCCTCCCAGCGATGCGTCGTAGCGGTCGATGCCTGCGATGAGGCCCGCGATCACATTCGCCAGGCCCATGCCGCGCGTGTTGTGAAAGTGCAGCGTGAGCTCCACCCCAGGCCAACGCTGATCCAGGCCATCCGCGAGCTCTGCGACCTGCATGGGATTGGCCATGCCCGTGGTGTCGCAGAGCGTGATTCCATCGGCCCCCTGGCTGGCGAACCAGTCGCCCAGTGCATACACAGTTTCAGGGGCGACATGGCCCTCCATGGGGCAGCCGAATGCGGTGGAGATGGAGATGTTCACCGCGGCCCGGCCGCGTGCCTCGCGGATGATGTCCGTCAGCACCTTGCGGGACTGCGCCAGCGTCATCCCGGTATTCGCCAGGTTGTGGGTTTCGCTGGCCGACATCACCAGGTTGATCTCGTCGACACGGCACTCCAGGGCCCGCTGCGCCCCGCGCATGTTGGGTGCGAGCGCGACATAGCGCACGCCAGGCACACGGGCTATCTCCATCATCACCTGCTCCGCGTCGCGCAAGGCCGGGATGGCCTTGGGCGAGGTGAACGAGGTGACCTCGATCTTGCTCAGGCCCGTCTGCGACAGGGCATTGACCATGGCGATCTTTTGCTCGGTGGGGACGAACACGGCTTCGATCTGCAAGCCGTCGCGCATGGCGACATCGTTGATATGGACGCGGCGGTCGGACATGAGGGCGGCGAAGTGCTTGCCGGCGGCCATCAGATCACCCCCTTGTCTTGCAGCGCCGTAATCTGCGCGCCGCCCAGGCCCATGTCCTTGAGGACGTCGAGGGTGTGCTCGCCCAGGGCCGGGCCACCGCCGGCGAAGGAGCCGGGCGTAGCGCTCAACTTGGGAACCACCCCGGGCACTCTCAGCCGCGAGCCGTCGGCGAGGTTGATGGTCTGGACCATCTCGCGCGCCTGGTAATGGGGGTCGTCGATGATGTCCCTGACCGTGTAGACACGGCCGGCGGGCACGCGCGCCTCGGCCATGGCGCTCAGCGCCTGCTCCAGGGTGCGGGTCGTCGTCCATGCGGCAATGGCCGCATCGATCTTCTGCATCTGCTGGACTCGCCCGGGGTTGCTGGCCAGGGCAGGATCCTCGCCCAGATCATCGCGGCCGATCATGCTCATGAGGCGCTTGAAGATGCTGTTGCCATTGCCCGCAATCAACACATACTGACCGTCCTTGCAGGGGTAGGCATTGGTGGGCGCGATGCCCTGCAGCGCGCTGCCTGCGGGCTCGCGCAGCAGGCCATAGCGATCGAATTCGGGAATGGCGCCTTCCATCATGTTGAAGACGGACTCATAGAGCGCCACGTCCACCATCTGCCCCTTGCCGCCGTTGGCGACCCGGTGGTACAGGGCCATCATGACGCCGATGACGCCGTGCAAGGCCGAAAGCGAATCGCCTATGCTGATCCCCGGCCGCACGGGTGCCTCTCCCGGCATGCCGGTGATGTAGCGCAAGCCGCCCATGGCCTCGGCGATCACGCCGAAGCCCGCCAGGTCGCGCAGCGGACCGGTCTGGCCGTACCCCGAGATGCGCAGCATGATGAGCCCGGGATTCAGCCTGGACAGCGTCTCGTAGTCCAGGCCCCATTGTTCGAGCGTGCCGGGACGAAAGTTTTCAATGACGATGTCCGCCTCTTGCGCCAGCGCACGCACGAGGCCCTGCCCCTCGGCCTGGCGCAGGTCGATGGCCACCGATTTCTTGTTGCGCGCCTGGACATGCCACCACACGGAGGTCGCGCCTTCCGGGGCGCGCCAGGTGCGCAGGGGGTCGCCCTGTCCGGGCGCCTCGATCTTGATGACCTCTGCTCCGAAGTCGCCGAGGGTCTTGCCCGCGAAGGGGCCGGCAATCAAGGTTCCCATCTCGATCACCCGTATGCCCTTCAAGGGGCGGTCGGTCGCTGCGTTCATGTAGTCTCTTCCTCTGGTTTGCCAACACTGCGCACCGTGAGGCGCAGGCCATGGAACGGACTGTATGGACGCGGGGCAGAATTTTCCAACGATCTTTGGGGATGCTTGCCCTCACTATCCGTCATGTCTCGGAGACCTTCCCCCATGGAAAATCCACGCCACTCAACTCGGCTCTGAAAGCGACCAAGAACATGGCAGTGCGTTATGACCTTCAGACATTGAAGGGGTTTCTGGCGGTCGCCGACGAGGGCTCCATCGCGCGCGCCGCGCAAAGGGAGAGCACGGTGCCCTCGGCGCTGAGCAAACGGCTGGCGGAGCTGGAGCATGCGTGCGGAACCGCCCTGGTCACGCGCCACCGCCGAGGTGTTTCACTGACTCCCGCTGGCGTGGAACTGGTGGCGCACGCGCGCCGCATCATGGACGAGATCGCGCTCATGGACAGCGCCTTGGGCGACTACGTCTCCGGCGCGCGCGGGCAGGTCCGGCTGCTCGCGAACACCTCGGCCATCGTCCAGTTTCTTCCCGGGGACATCGCGGACTTTCTGAAGCTGCACCCCACAATCAAGATCGACCTGGAAGAGCGCACGAGCGACCAGGTACAGAAGCTGGTGCAGGACGGCCTGGCGGACATCGGCATCATGGTGGCCCATAGGCCCGTCGATGCCCTGGTGTGCAAGCCCTACCGGATGGATCGCCTGTACGTGATGATGTCCGCGGAGCACCCGCTGGCGCGGCATGAGGCCTTGCGCTTCGCCGAAACGCTGGATTACGACCATGTGGGCCTGCCCAGGGGTAGCTCGCTGTGCGAATCCTTGCTCGCCGCGGCCTACGATGCGGGCAAGCCGCTCAAGCTGCGCATGCAGGCCACCAGTTTCGACGGTATTCGGCGCATGGTCGCGGCGGGCCTGGGGATAGGCATTCTGCCTGGGGGCTCGGTGCTGCCCTTTTGTGCGGTGGAGGGCTTGGTGGCGCGCCCGCTGCGCGAGCCCTGGGCGGAGCGCCAGCTCCAGGTGGTCACCAGGGAGCGGCATACGCTGACGCGGGTGGCCGCTCTGTTGGCCAATCACCTGACGCTCATCGGCAGCAAGGATCCCGACATTGCCGGGCCAACGGCATAGGGCGGCATCGGCCCGCCGCCCCACCTTGTTATTCGGCGGTCACTCCAGCACGATGCCGGCGTCCTTGATCAGCTTGGCCCATTTCTGGGAATCGGCCTTCAGGAAGGTGGCGAACTGCTCGGGCGTGCCGCCCAGGATGTCGCCCCCCAGGCCCTTGAGTTTGTCGACCACATCGGGCTGCTGCAGCGCGGCGTTGATCTCGTGGTTGAGCCTGGCCAGCATGTCCTTGGGCATGTGGGCTGGCCCCATGACGGCGAACCACTGGCTGACCTCGAACCTGGGCAGGCCTGCCTCGTCCATCGTGGGTACCGAGGGCAGCAGCGCAGACCGCTCAAGGCTGGTGATGGCCAGGGCCTTCAGCTTGCCGCTCTTGATGTGGGGCAGCAGGTTGGGCGGCGAGTCAAAGCTCAGGTTCACCTGCCCGCCGAGCAGGTCGGACATGGCCGCGCCGCTGCCCTTGTAGGGCACGTGGACCATTTGGGTGCGGGTCGCCTGCATGAACTGCACGGCGGCCAAATGCTGGGCCGTGCCGCTGCCCGACGAGGCGTAGCTCAGTGCGCCTGGCTTCTTCTTGACGTAGTCGATGAAGCCGGCCAGGTCGTTGACCGGCACCGAGGGGTTCACCGCCAGCACCATGGGCGTAGAGGCCACGAGCGCGATGGGCGTGAAATCGCGGATCACGTCGTAGGGCAGCTTGGGATACAGCGCCGGCGCGACCGAGTTGGAGCCGAAGTGCGCCAGCAGCAGCGTGTAGCCATCGGCCTTGGATTTCGCCACCATGTCCGCGCCAATGGTGCCTGTGGCGCCCGGCTTGTTGTCCACGATGACGGGCTGTTTCAGGCTCGTGGAAAGCTTCTGGGCTAGCAATCGTGCGAGCACGTCCGTGAACCCCCCCGGCGCGAATCCGACGACGATGCGGATCGGCTTGTCGGGGTAGGCATCGGGCTGTGCAAGGGCGGCGGCCGATGACAGCGATAGTGCGGCACAAAGGCCTAGGGCCAGGAATCTCGAACGCTTCACGGGTGTCTCCAATCGGGTTTTATGACGGGCGACTGGAACCTTAAAGAAGTGCCGGCGCGTTCACTAACGATGGTTGGGGATACGTGGCATCGCCAACCGGGATGGCTGCGGGCGCGGCCCATCCATCGGCGATGGCCGCTGCAAGTGATATCAGGCGATAGCGACCGTGGGGCACGCGTTGACAGCTATCAAAACAGGGGTTTACCGGAATGGCGTTTACTTTGGCCCGCACGCATGATCATGTTTCTCGGCATATCGGCGAGCCTGGACGCGTGGCGCCTTCAGCCAGGGGTAAGGTTTGGGCCGTCGTTTTTGCATGCGTGGCTCGATGCGTGCGGGCCGCTGGCCGGCCTTGCATTGTGCGATCAAGGTGAATAGTCGCTGGCTGTCCTTTGTGGCGCAAAGACCTCTCGCCACCCACTCAGTCCACAGTTGCGCCGTGTGCTTGACGCTCAGTTCGCGCGCGTCCACGCCGGTATGGCAGGCGGCCTGCGTCATGAGCAGGCAGATCACGTTGTAGGCCAGCAGATGAACCCTCAGTGCTTTTCGTTCATCTGCGGTGTCTGGCAACTCAGTACGTCAATGCCTGTCGTGGTCTTGCTCGGGCGTGTCAGCCACGGTGGACGGGCCGGCTTGGGCCAGCGCACTATGTGATCACGCGTGCCCAGCGACTGGCGGCGTCGAAAGTCGCTGATGCAC
>JAFEEP010000283.1 GCA_018241045.1 Pseudomonadota bacterium
AAGCAGACGTAGTGGCGAATCGTCGTCCAGCGCGGCTTCATCCGCTCGACCAGCGGCTTGAACGCCGCGTCGTAGAGCAGGACCTGATCCTCGGCATGGTTGGCGATATATTCCAGCTGCTCGTCGAACAGCCGCGGGTTGATGGTGTGGACCACCCCGCCCGCTCCGGCCGCGCCGTACCAGCTGACCAGGTGGCGCGAGTGATTCATCGCCAACGTGGCAACCCGGTCGCCCTTCTGGATGCCCAAACGACGCAGCGCCTGGACCATCTTCAGCGCATCGCGGCGCACCCCGGCCCAGTTGGTGCGGGTTTCGCTGCCATCCGCCCAGCGGGTGACGATTTCGCGCGATCCCTGCTCGCGCGCGGCGTGATCGATCAGACGGGTAACCCGAAGGTCCCAATCCTGCATGGCTCCCAGCATTGTTCTCTCTCCAAAGCGAACTGTGCGCTACGCAACGAGCCGCAAGTGTCCGCCGCCTCGTCGTGCGGTCAGGGCTATATTGGCAAGCCCATCTATTGATGCCAAGCGTTCTGCGAGGTCCCCGTCAATCTGGAAATCGCACCCCAGCAGCATCCGCGGCTCGACTTCGCCCCCGGTGCAGAGGCGAACGATCACCTCGCCGCGCCCATCGGCGCCGCCGATCAGCATCTCGCGCAGCGCTGCAAAGGCTTCAGGCCGCAGCACGTCAAGCTTTAGCACCATGCTCGCCGCGCTTTTCACCTCGGCCAGCGGCCGCGCCCCGCGCACGGTGACGCGCGGCGGCTCGTCGGGGCTCGGCGCGTCCAGTTCGACCTGGAGCAGCAGACAGGTGCCGTCCCTGGCCCATTGGACCATCGGATCGACCAGCGATTCCTCGAAGCACGAGGCGGAGAACTGGCCCGAACTGTCCGAAAAATCGGCCATGACGAAATCGGTGCCGCGCTTGGTCCGGCGCTTCTGCACACCTTCGACCATCGCCGCGATCACCGCGGGCATCCGCCCACCGCCAGGCACGCCTGTTTCCATAAGGCCCGCATAGGACCGCGCCCCATTGGCCGAGGCGACGGCGCGCCATTGCTCGACCGGGTGGGCAGCGAAGTAGAAACCGAAGAACTCTCGCTCCCTGGCCATCTGCTCGGCTCGGCTCCACGGCTCGACCTCGGCCAAGCGGAGTGCCGGGGCGGCATGATCTTCGCCGCCGAACAGCCCGTGCTGTCCGCTGGTCCGCGTCCGTTCGGCCTCGTCGGCAACGGCGAGCAGCATATCGGCATTCGCGAGCACCTTCGCCCGACTCGGTTCGAGGCTGTCGAACGCGCCCCCTGCGGCGAGCCCTTCAAGCTGGCGTCGGTTCATCGACCCAGCGGGGACGCGGCGGAACAGGTCTTCCAGGCTATCAAACCAGCCGTGCGCCTCGCGCTCGGCAACAAGTTGATCCATCGCTTTTTCACCGACGTTGCGGATCCCGGCGAGGGCATAACGCACGGCATAACCGTCATCGGTCCGCTCGACCGTGTATTCGGCCTCGCTGCGGTTGATGTCCGGCCCTTCAAGGGCAATGCCGTTGCGGCGCATATCGTCGACAAAGATCGCGAGTTTTTCCGACTGGTGCATATCGAAGCACATCGAGGCGGCGTAGAACTCATGCGGGTAATGCGTCTTGAGCCAGGCGGTCTGATAGGCGAGCAAGGCATAGGCCGCCGCGTGGCTCTTGTTGAACCCGTATCCGGCGAACTTGTCGATCAGGTCGAAAAGCTCATTGGCCTTGCCCTTGTCGATCCCCGACACCTCCTTGCAGCCATCGACAAAGCGTTGGCGCTGGGCGTCCATTTCGGCCTGGACCTTTTTGCCCATGGCCCGGCGCAGCAGGTCCGCGTCGCCCAGCGAATAGCCCGCAAGGATCTGCGCGGCCTGCATCACCTGTTCCTGATAGACGAAAATCCCGTATGTTTCAGAAAGGATTCCCGCCAGCTTATCATGTGGATATTCAATGCGTTCCGCGCCATTCTTGCGCCGTCCGAACAGGGGGATGTTGTCCATCGGACCGGGGCGATAGAGCGAAACGAGCGCGATGATGTCGCCAAAGTTGGTCGGCTTCACCGCAGCCAGCGTGCGGCGCATCCCTTCGGATTCAAGCTGGAACACACCCACCGTGTCGCCCGACTGGAGCAGGCGATAGACCTGCTCGTCATCCCATGCGAGTGCCGAGAGGTCGATCTCGATCTCGCGGCGGCGCAGCAGATCGACCGCCTTGCGCAGCACCGACAGCGTCTTGAGCCCGAGGAAGTCGAACTTGATGAGGCCGGTATCCTCGACATATTTCATGTCGAACTGGGTCACCGGCATATCCGAGCGCGGATCGCGATAGAGCGGGATCAACTCGGCCAGCGGACGATCGCCGATCACCACGCCTGCAGCATGGGTAGAACTGTTGCGGGGCAGGCCCTCTAGCTGGACGGCGAGGTCGACCAGCCGCTTGACCTCGTCGTCGCTGTCGTATTCGCGCTTCAGCTCAGCCACGCCGTTCAGTGCGCGCGGAAGGGTCCACGGGTCGGTCGGATGGTTGGGCACCATCTTGCACAGCCGGTCGACCTGGCCATAGCTCATCTGCAGAATGCGCCCGGTATCGCGCAGCACGGCGCGCGCCTTCAGTTTGCCGAAGGTGATGATCTGGGCGACGTGATCGTGGCCGTACTTGGCCTGGACATAGCGGATCACCTCGCCGCGCCGGGTTTCGCAGAAGTCGATATCGAAGTCGGGCATCGACACGCGTTCCGGGTTGAGGAAGCGCTCGAACAGCAGCCCCAGTCGCAACGGATCAAGATCAGTTATGGTCAGCGCCCAGGCGACCACCGATCCCGCACCCGAGCCGCGCCCCGGCCCCACCGGAATATCGTTTTCCTTGGCCCACTTGATGAAGTCGGCCACGATCAGGAAGTAGCCGGCAAATCCCATCTTGTTGATGATGCCGGTTTCGAAATCGAGCCGATCGAAATAGGCCTGACGCTCATCGTCGGGCAGTTCGCCATAGGGGGCAAGCCGCGCCTCGAGCCCGGCGCGGGCATCGTCGATCAGCATCTGCGCCTCGCCTGCCTTGTCGCCGGCCAGACTGGGGAGCAGCGGCTTGCGCTTGGGTGGGGCATAGGCACAGCGCTGGGCTACAACGAGCGTGTTGGCCAGCGCTTCGGGCAGGTCGACGAACAGTTCGCCCATCATCGGCCGCGACTTGACCCAGGCGTGCGGGCTGGAGCGCGGGCGTTCGGCCGCATCGACGTGAGTCGAGTTGGCGATGCACAACATGGCATCATGGGCGCCGTGGAACCCGGGATCGGCAAAATTGGCGGGATTGGTCGCAACCAGCGGCAGGTTGCGGGCATAGGCCAAGTCGACCAGCGCGTCCTCGCTCGCATCTTCGACCGGATCGCCGCGCCGGGCGATCTCGATATAGAGCCGCTCGGGAAACAAACGCTCCAGCCGCTCGCACAGATCGTTCGCCGCATCCTCGCGTGCCTCGGCGAGCAGCCGCGCCAGCGCGCCTTCGCCCGCTCCTGTCAGGCAGATCAGCCCATCGCTCGCCCCGTCGAGGTCGGCCATGGTGACGTGCGGATCAAGCTCGAGCGGGCGATCAAGGTGGGCCTTGCTGACCAGATCGCACAGGTTGAGCCAGCCTGCCTCGTCCTGCACCAGCAGGGTCAGCCAGTCGATCGTCTCGCTATTTTCGCGCCGAACCGCCAGCGTGGTTCCGACAATCGGTTGAATCCCCGCATCGCGGCAAGCGCCGACGAACGACATCGCACCATAGAGCCCGTTGCGATCGGTCATCGCGATTGCCGGAAAGGCACGGTCTTTCGCCAGCTTGGCGAAGGCCTTGGGATCGATCGCCCCTTCGAGCATGGTGTAGCTCGAATAGACGCGCAGGGGGACGAATTTCTCGAAGGCCATGACGGTCAGATTAGGACTTGTGACGCGATTCGGAAGGGGAGGAGAAGGAATAAGGCGAAGCGCCCACAGATGTTTCCCCAACCGAAGCGCACCACCTCCGCCGTCTCGCGAACCCTGCTCAGCCTGAGCGGGTTTGCTCGGCTACAGCAGTTTCTCGATATCCTTCGCCAGGCCTTCGGGTTTGTCGGTGGGCGCATAGCGACGCACGACGTGGCCTTCGCGGTCGATCAGGAACTTGGTGAAGTTCCACTTGATCGACTTCGACCCCATCAACCCCGGGGCTTCGGCCTTCATCCAATCGTAGAGCGGCGTGGCGCCCGAGCCGTTGACCTCGATCTTGCCCATCAACGGAAAGCTGAGGCCGAAGTTGACCTTGCAGAACTCCTCGATCTCGCCCGCGTTGCCCGGTTCCTGCCCGCCGAACTGGTTGCAAGGGAAGGCAATCACCTCGAACCCCTGATCCTTGTATTTGCGCCACAGCCCCTCAAGCCCGTCGTACTGGGGGGTGAAGCCGCACTTGCTGGCGGTGTTGACCACCAGGATCACCTTGCCGAGCTTGTCGGCCAGGCTCACCGCCTCGCCATTGGGCAAGGTGGCGGTGAAATCGGCAATGGTCTTGGCGTCGCTCATTCCAGCACTCCTTCGTGCAATCGTACCACGCGGTCCATCGACCGGGCCAGCCGTTCATTGTGGGTCGCAACAAGTGCGGCGCTGCCTTGCCCGCGCACCAGTTCGAGAAACTGGCCCAGCACCTTGTCGGCGGTCGCCTCGTCAAGGTTCCCGGTCGGCTCGTCCGCAAGGACCAGCGCGGGGCGATTGGCCAGCGCGCGAGCCACGGCGACGCGCTGCTGCTCGCCGCCCGAAAGCTGGCTGGGACGATGATCGAGCCGCTGGCCAAGCCCCAATGCCTCCAGCAGTTCTCCGGCCCGCGCCTCGGCATCGACGCGGCTTTTGCCCGCTACAAGCTGCGGCAGCACGACGTTCTCGATCGCGCTGAAATCGGGCAGCAGGTGATGGAACTGATAGACGAAGCCGATCTTGTCGCGGCGCAGCACGGTCCGCGCATCACTGTCGAGGGTTGACGCTTCGGTTCCGGCGATCTCGATCTTGCCGCCGAACCCGCCTTCGAGCAGTCCGACCGCCTGAAGCAGCGTCGACTTGCCCGAGCCCGACGGCCCCAGCAGCGCGACGATCTCGCCCGGTGCGACCGTCAGGTTGACGCCGCGCAACACGTCGATCCGCACCCCGCCCTGCTCGAAGCTGCGGGTCAGCAGGGTCAGCCGGACGACCTGTTCGATGATGGTGGTATTACTCATAACGCAGCACCTGGACCGGATCGGTACTGGCCGCCTTGTAGGCAGGGTAAAGCGTGGCGAGGAAGCTGAACACCAGCGCCATGACACTGATCACCGCGATTTCCACCGGATCGCTGCGGCTGGGCAATTCCGTCAGGAAGCGGATCGAGGGATCCCACAGGTTCTGCCCGGTGATCTTCTCGACCAGGTGGACGATCGGCTGACGAAAGAACAGGAAGACCATGCCCAGCGCCAGCCCGGCCAGCGTGCCCAGCGATCCGATGACGAAGCCGATGGTCACGAATATCTTGAGCAACGATCGCCGCGTCGCGCCCATCGTCCGAAGGATGGCAATGTCGCGGGTCTTGGCGCGGACCAGCATGATCAGGCTGGACAGGATGTTGAACACCGCGACCAGCACGATGATCGACAGGACCACGAACATCGCCACGCGCTCGACCGCAAGGGCCTCGAACAGGCTGGCGTTGATCGTCTTCCAGTCGTTGATCACGGCCTGCCCCGACAACTTCTGACGGACCGGATCAAGGATCTGCTGCACCCGGTCAGGATCGTTGACCTGCACCTCGATCATCCCGATCGAATCGCCGGACAGCAGCAGGGTCTGCGCATCCTCCAGCGGCATGACCACGAAGCGTTCGTCGTAGTCGTAGATCCCGATCTCGAATATCGCGGCGATGTGGTAGGAAATCTGGCGCGGCACAGTGCCGAACGGGGTCGATTGCCCCTGCGGGTTGATGATCGTGATGTCATCGCCCACCCGCGCACCAAGGTTCTGCGCAAGCTGTGATCCGATCGCGACATTGCCGCTGCCAGGGGTCAATCCGGCGAGCGATCCGGTCTGGACCTTCGGAGCAAGGCGCTGAATGTCCTCCTGGGTATTGCCGCGCGCGAACACCGCCTCGACCCGCCCGTTGAGGCTTCCCAGCAGCGGCTGTTCGATCAACGGCGAGGCGCGCGTGACGCCCGGCGTCGCCTTGACGTCCTTGAGCACCTCGCGCCAGTTGTCGAGCCGACCGCCATAGGCCTGGACGATGGCGTGGCCGTTAAGGCCGACGATCTTGTCGAACAGTTCGGCACGGAACCCGTTCATCACGCTCATCACGATGACCAGCGCGGCCACGCCCAGCATCACCGCGACGAGGCTGATCCCGGCCACCAGCGCGATGAACGCCTCCCCCCGCCCGGGCAGCATATAGCGCTTGGCGATCGTCCATTCGAAGGGAGAGAGGATCAAGCAGGGGCTCGTTTGGTCAGCAGCGGGAGCGGTCGATGTAGGGCCGTGCGCGGGGGCTGGCAAGGCAGGTCCTGGCCCGGTCCGCGTGACGCGCGACCGCACCCTTGCTTTCTGGGGCCCGAAGGCCCAAATGCGCGCCCGAACGGTGCACTTGCGGGCCAGGCGATTCCGATGACTCTTTCCGATACCATGCGCGATGAAACCCCTTGGGACATCGACAGCGACAAGTTGCGCGAAGAATGTGGGGTTTTCGGGGTCATCGACACCCCGGACGCCGCCGCGATGACCGCGCTGGGGCTCCACGCCCTGCAGCACCGCGGCCAGGAAGCCTGCGGCATCATCAGCTGGGACGGCAAGGAATTCTTCGCCCGCCGCGGCCTTGGCCACGTCGCCCAGGTGTTTACCGACCCGGCGGTTATCGCCGCACTGCCCGGCGCGATGGCATCGGGCCACGTTCGCTACTCGACCACCGGCGGCCA
>JAFEEP010000284.1 GCA_018241045.1 Pseudomonadota bacterium
ATACTTCGACACCTCCGTACCGCACCACCGGGTCGCGCTGGACGTGCCGCCGGACTGGTATCGCGGCCTGATCGAAAGCTTCATCGACACGATCGAGGCGGGCACCCCGCCGCTCGACGCGGCCGAAGCCGAGGCTTGGACGGAAATGCGCGAAGGGCTGGTGGGGCTGGTCGAGCGCAACCGCTTCGTCTAGCGAGCGCGGCATGACTGCCCCGCGCTTCGACTTTTCCATACACGCCACCGATGGCAAGGCCCGTACCGGCACGATCCGCATGATGCGCGGCGAAATCCGCACGCCCGCGTTCATGCCGGTCGGTACGGCCGCCACGGTCAAGGCGATGAAGCCAGAGACGGTGCGTACCACCGGCGCCGATATCCTGCTGGGCAATACCTATCATCTGATGCTGCGTCCGGGTGCCGAGCGCGTGGCGCGGCTGGGCGGACTGCACCGCTTCATGAACTGGGATCGCCCGATCCTGACCGACAGCGGCGGCTACCAGGTGATGAGCCTGTCCGAGCTGCGCAAGATCACCGAGGAAGGGGTGACTTTCGCCAGCCATCTCGACGGCAGCAGGCACCTGCTCACGCCTGAGCGTTCGATGGAAATTCAGCGCCTGCTCGGCAGCGACATCGTCATGGCCTTCGACGAATGCCCCCGCGCCGATGCACCGCGCGAGGCGATCGAGAAGTCGATGCGTATGTCGATGCGCTGGGCCCTGCGCAGCCGCGCCGGGTTTGACAGCGGCGAAGAACACCCTGCGCGCTCGGCGCTGTTCGGCATCCAGCAGGGCGCTCTGGACGAAGCGCTGCGCCGCGAGAGCGCCGAGGCGCTCCGCGAAATTGGTTTCGATGGTTACGCGATCGGTGGGCTGGCCGTGGGTGAGGGGCAGGAGGCGATGTTCGCCACGCTCGACTTCGCACCGGATATGCTCCCCGCCGATCGTCCGCGCTATCTGATGGGAGTGGGCAAGCCCGACGATCTGGTCGGCGCCGTGGAGCGCGGGATCGATATGTTCGACTGCGTTCTGCCCAGCCGATCGGGCCGCAACGGGCAGGGCTTCACCTGGAACGGCCCGGTCAACCTGCGCAACGCCCGCCATGCCGAGGACATCGCCCCGCTAGACGAACGCTGCCCCTGCGACGGCTGCACCAACTACAGCCGCGCCTATCTCCATCATCTTCACCGCAGCGGCGAGATTCTCGGCGCGATGCTGCTGACGGAACACAACCTGACCTTCTACCAGCAATTGATGGCGGCGATGCGCGGGGCGATTGCCGAGGGACGGTTTGCGGCGTTCGCGGCGCAATTCCGAAGCGACTACCTCGGTTAGTCGAACCCGACGAAGCGCACGGCCTCGTCCAGCGCCTTGCGTTCCGACACCACGGCATTGGCGGGGAATGTCTCATCCGGCCAGCCCAGCGCGACAGCCTTCATGATCACCTGATCGTCGGGAATATTCGCGTGTTCGCGCACCACCGGGCTTTGCATGATCCCCTGGCTGTTGATCACGCAGCCCAGGCCGCGCGACCAGGCGGCATTGACCAGCGCCGTCGTCACCGCTCCGCAATCGAAGGCGGTGTCGTCACTGTCGGCCAGCTCGCGATCATAGGTGACGATCACGCAGACCGGCGCGTCGAACTGGCGAAAGCCGCGCAACACCCAGTCGGTGCGCGCCGCCTTGTCATCGCGGGCGATCTCCATCGCGGCGAACAACTGCTTGGCAACGCCGACCTGGCGATCGCGGTGAACGCCTTCGAAGGCGTGGCCGGTGCGGAACTCGCGGCTGTGCGGCACGCCGGCCAGGTTGCGCTCGGTATTGCCTGCGCGGATTCGGTTGAGCGGTTCGCCGGAAATGACATGGAATGACCACGGTTGGGTGTTCATCGACGATGGCGCCCGCATCGCCAGCGCGATGACCTCCTCGATCAGCGCGCGCGGCACCGGCTTGTCGAGGTAGCCGCGAATCGAACGGCGCCCCATGATTACTTCGTCGAACCGCACCACATTCCTCCCCGAATCGATCCGCACAGTCTTAATCGAACGGTTAAGGCGGGCAATGCCCCGGACAAACGAAAAGGGCGGCCCCGCGGGACCGCCCTTTCGTGTTCCGTCAGGAGCCGGATCAGCGCGAGTAGAACTCGACCACCAGGTTCGGTTCCATCTTCACCGGATAAGGTACTTCGTCGAGGCTGGGGACGCGGACGAAGGTGATCTTGTCGGTGCCGTCCTGCGCGACGTAGTCGGGCACTTCACGCTCGGGCAGGCTCTGCGCTTCGGCGATCAGGGCCATTTCCTTGGCCTTCTTGCCCAGGCTGATCACGTCGCCGGGACGCACGCGGCGGCTGGCGATGTTGCACTTCACGCCGTTCACATAGATGTGACCGTGCGAGACGACCTGGCGGGCCGAGAAGATCGTCGGCGCGAACTTGGCGCGATAAACCACCATGTCGAGGCGCTGTTCGAGCAGGCCGATCAGGTTCTGACCGGTATCGCCCTTCATCTGTGCGGCTTCCTGGTAGGTGCGCTTGAACTGCTTTTCGGTAACGTCGCCGTAGTAGCCCTTGAGCTTCTGCTTGGCGCGGAGCTGGATGCCGAAGTCCGACATCTTGCCCTTGCGGCGCTGGCCGTGCTGGCCGGGGCCGTAGGAGCGGCGGTTGACCGAGCTCTTGGGACGGCCCCAGATGTTTTCGCCCATGCGGCGATCGATCTTGTACTTCGACGAATTGCGCTTCGACATGGCGCGTCGTTCCTTCAATTTGCTGTGCCGGGCAGGGTGCCCCGCTTCTGGTCCGGATTCGCACCGCCCGACCTGCTGTCGGACGCGACC
>JAFEEP010000285.1 GCA_018241045.1 Pseudomonadota bacterium
AATTTCGCGGCTTGTCAGCCGATGCTGGCCCGCTTCACGAAATCATCGCCATGCCGCCGTTCACGTGTAGCGTCTGCCCGGTGATGTAGCCCGCTTCCTTGCTCGCCAGGTAGGCCACCGCCGCGCCGATATCCTCGCCCTCGCCCATCCGGCCCATCGGAATCCGGGCGTTGAGCGCGTCCTTCTGGCCATCGGGCAGAACGTCGGTCATCGCGGTGCGGATGAATCCGGGGGCGACGCAGTTGACGGTGATCCCGCGACTGGCGGCTTCCTGGCCGAGCGATTTCGACATTCCGACCAACCCGGCCTTCGCCGCGGCATAGTTGACCTGGCCCGGGTTGCCGGTCGCGCCGACGACCGAGGTAATGGAGATGATCCGCCCGTGGCGCGCCTTCATCATCGGCTTGCAGGCAGCGCGCATCAGGCGGAACGCCGCTTCGAGGTTGACTCGGATCACCGCGTCCCACTCCTCGTCCTTCATCCGCATGGCGAGGTTGTCGCGGGTGATCCCGGCGTTGTTCACCAGGATGTCGATCTTGCCCAAGGTATCGATCGTCGCCGGGACGAGATGTTCAACCTGTTCGGCATTGGATAGATCACAGGTTATCTCGATGTGATCGTGGCCGTAAGTGTCGTTCAATTCTTCGCGAAAGGCGCGCAGCTTGGCCGGGTTGGTCCCCGACAACGCCAGTCGTGCGCCCTGCCGCGCCAGCGCGTGACTGATCGCCGAACCGATCCCGCCAGCGGCTCCGGTGACGAGGGCGGTCATGCCAGTCAGGTCGAACATACGGTTTTCCATGAGTCAAAGCTCCTTGGCGAGCGCTTCGATGTCGGCCATGCCGACCACGCTGGTGATGGTCACGTCATTGACCGTGCGCCCGATCATCGGGCCGAGGACCTTGCCGCCCAGTTCGACGTAGCTGTCCACCTCGGCTTGCTGCATGGCGATGACGCTTTCGCGCCAGCGCACGCGGCCACAGACCTGATCGACCAGCAGGCGGCTGACTTCGGCGGGATCCGTGACCGGCGCTGCGGTGACGTTGGCGTAGAGCGGCACGCGCAGCGCGCCCGGTGGTACCTTGCCCAGCGCCTCGGCCATGGCATCGGCGGCGGGCTGCATCAGCGGGCAATGGAACGGGGCGGAAACCGGCAGGGCAACCCCGCGCTTGATCTCGAACTCCTTGACCATGGCGATGGCGCGTTCGATCGCGCCCTTGTGGCCTGACAGCACGACCTGGGTGGGATCGTTGTCGTTGGCGACGGTGCAGACCTCACCCTGGGCGGCCGCATCAGCGAGCTTCTGCGCCTTGTCTATGTCCGCACCGAGCAGCGCGCACATCGCGCCCATGCCGACCGGTACCGCGGCCTGCATCGCCTGCCCGCGCAGCTTGAGCAGCCGCGCCGTATCGGCCAGGCTGAATGCCCCGGCGGCGCAAAGCGCGGTATATTCACCCAGGCTGTGTCCGGCGACAAAATCCGCCTTTTCGGCAATCGTGACGCCGCCTTCCTTCTCCAGCACCCGCAGTACAGCGATGGCGTTGGCCATGATCGCGGGCTGGGCGTTTTCGGTCAGCGTCAGCGCATCATCCGGCCCGTCGCGCATGATCGCCGAGAGGTTCTGGCCGAGCGCATCGTCAACCTCCTGAAACACCTCACGCGCGGCGGCGCTGGCCTCGGCCAGTTCAACCCCCATGCCGATCTTCTGGCTGCCCTGCCCCGGAAACACGAATGCGCGCATAGTCTGGAAACTCCCCTTTGCCGCGCGGTTATTGTGCCGCGCCGCGCCCTGCAAGCCCGAACGGCACGATCTTGTTGGCAACGTCATGGCCGATATCGGCGCGACCAAGGAACGGAATCGCATGGCGCGCGCACCAGTGGCGGGCGATCGACTCAGCCTCGATCCCGAAATCGATGTCGTTGTCCGGCACGTCGCTGACCCGGCCCAGCCGCAGCCCCGCGACTCCGCCAAGGTGCGCGGTAAGATGGAAGAACAACCGGTCGATCGCATAGAGATGTTCCGACACCTCCTCGACCATCACGACATGACCGGCGAGGCCCGGCATCAGCGGGGTGCCGCAGACCATCGCCAGAGTCATCAGGTTGAAGGCGACCGTCGGTCGATGATCGAGCGAGGGTTCGAGCCCGCCGCGATCGCCCGTCAGAAAGCCCAGCGTGCGGCGCACCGCCGCCTCGCCGCCCGCGCGGTTGATGTCTGCGGGCATCGGCGCGTGGACCGGTTGGCCAATGCGGTCGCGATAGAGGCCGGCGAGCAGGGTGCCGCCGTCCGAATAGGCCAGCCAGGTCTTATCCTGCGCGGAGCTGTCAAACTGGCGCAGGGCATCCTCGACCACGCGCGCCGCGCCATAGCCGCCCCGCGCCGCCCACACCGCGTCAAAGGTCGGATCGTTGGCACATTCGACCAGCGCCGCCACGCGATCGACATCGCTTCCGGCAAAGTGGCCGTCCGACAGGAAACACTGCGGATGAAAGTGCAACTCGACGCCGGGGAACCCATCGGCCAACGCCAGAACGCGCGCGGCGGTGTCTTGGGTGATCGCACGCGAAGGTGCACAGATCGCTACGCGGGGCATGGCCTTACCTAACCCGGTTGCGCTCCCAGGCAAGGCCGCATACCGCAGCGCGATGAACGATCTCACTTCGCACCCGTGGTTCTTCGCCGGCATCGGCGGTTCGGGAATGTTGCCGCTCGCGCTGATCCTCAAGGCTTCGGGCGCCGAGGTTGCCGGATCGGACCGCAGCCGCGACCAGGGCCGCACCCCGGAGAAATTCGCCTGGCTGGAACGCCTGGGGTTCAAGTTGTACCCGCAGGATGGCAGCGGGATCGTCTCGGCGCAGCAAACC
>JAFEEP010000286.1 GCA_018241045.1 Pseudomonadota bacterium
AAGGGTTCGTCCCCGACGATCGCCCGCGCGCACCAGATCGCGTGGCCCAGCCCCAGCGGCACCTGCTGGCGCACCGCGACAAGATTGCCCGGCTGGATTCGCGTCGGCTCAAGAATGGCGAGCGACTTGTCGCGCTCAGCCATCGTGGTTTCCAGCTCGAAGGCGTGATCGAAATGCTCGACAATCGCGGTCTTGCCCCGCCCGGTGACGAAGATCAGCTGTTCGATCCCAGCCTCGCGCGCTTCGTCCACCGCGTACTGGATCAGCGGCCGGTCGATGATCGGGAGCATTTCCTTGGGGATCGCCTTGGTCGCGGGAAGGAAGCGCGTTCCCATTCCGGCGACGGGGAACACTGCTTTCCTGATCGGCTTGCGCGAAGTCGAACTCGTCATGCGTGACCTTTAACCATGATCCTGTTGCATCATGGTTAAAGCGGTTTCCCCCTCGACGCGCAACGTCCGGTTGCCGCCGCCGCGAAACGCGTTACACGGCACGGATGGACAAGATCATCATCGAGGGCGGCAAGCGCCTTTCCGGCACCATTCCCATTTCGGGCGCGAAGAACGCCGCGCTGACCCTGCTGCCCTGCGCGCTGCTGACCGAAGAACCGCTGACCTTGCGCAATCTGCCGCGGCTGGCCGATATCGACGGGTTCCAGCACCTGATGAACCAGTTCGGCATATCGACCAGCATCGCCGGTTCCCGGCCCGAGGATTTCGGCCGGGTGATGACGCTCGAAGCACCGCGGATCACCAGTACGGTTGCGCCCTATGAACTGGTGCGCAAGATGCGCGCCTCGATCCTGGTTCTTGGCCCGATGCTGGCGCGGATGGGCGAGGCGACCGTATCACTGCCCGGCGGCTGCGCGATCGGCAACCGCCCGATCGACCTGCACCTCAAGGTGCTTGAGGCGCTGGGCGCGACGATCGAACTGGCCGCGGGCTATGTCCGCGCAGTGGCGCCCGATGGGGGGCTGCCTGGCGGGCGCTATTCGTTCCCGGTAGTTTCGGTCGGCGCGACCGAGAATGCGCTGATGGCGGCGGTGCTCTGCTCCGGCAAGTCGGTGCTGCACAACGCCGCGCGCGAGCCGGAGATCGTCGATCTGTGCAACCTGCTGGCGGCGATGGGCGCCCAGATCGAGGGGATCGGTACCTCCGACATAACGATCCACGGCGTCCCGCGCCTTCACGGCGCGACCTATCGGGTGATGAGCGACCGGATCGAGGCAGGCTCCTATGCCTGCGCCGCCGCGATCACCGGGGGCGAGGTGTTCCTCAAGCACGCCGTCGCCGAGGAGATGGACGCGACCCTGCAGGCGCTGCGCGATGCGGGTGTTCACGTTGAACCCCGAGCGGGCGGCATCCACGTAGCGGCAGAAGGCAAGATGAAAGCGGTAACGCTGTCGACCGCGCCCTACCCCGGCTTTGCCACCGATATGCAGGCGCAATTGATGGCCATGCTGTGCCTTGCCGAGGGCAGCTCCGTGCTGACCGAGACGATCTTCGAGAACCGTTATATGCACGTTCCCGAACTCAACCGCATGGGCGCACACATCGAAACCAAGGGGCGCACAGCGGTGGTCCACGGCGTGGGCAAGCTGACCGGCGCCGAAGTCATGGCGACCGACCTGCGCGCTTCGATGAGCCTGGTGATCGCCGGGCTCGCGGCCGACGGCGAAACCCAGGTCCACCGCCTCTATCACCTCGATCGCGGCTACGAACGGCTCGAGGAAAAGCTCGCCCTGGTCGGCGCTCAGATCGAGCGCGTCGGCGGGGACTGAGCCGCCGCCACGATCAGCCGATCAAGCCATCGACGATGATGTCGGCATAGCGCTCGGGTGGTAGCCACGGATATTCGCTGACGGTGATCGCCATATGGACAATCCCCGTCAGCGCGCCGATCAGCGCCTCGGCCTCGGCCTTACAATCGTGGCCCGGCGTGCCGCGCGCCGCCGCGATCAGCGGGCCGAAGCGCATATAGGAATCGACCACCCCGGTTTCGTCGATGAACCAGGCCGGATCGCCGGGTTCGCGCTGGTCCTCGACCATGAACACCATGCGATAGCGATCGGGGTGCGCCATCCAGTAGGCAACATAGGTCCGCGCGACTGACCGCAAACGATGCGCCGGGTCACCCGCCTGATCCTCGACCTTGCGCATTTGCGCGAACAGCGGATCGAAGGCGAACGACCACAGGCTGCGCACGATCGCGGTCTTGCTGGGGAAATGGCCATAGAGCGTCATCGTCGGGATTCCGGCGCGACTGGCGATTGCGCGCATGGACAGACCCGCCAACCCCTTCTCCTCATAGAGCGCGACCGCCGCCGCGACGATCCGCTCTCGCGTCGCCGCACGATCGACGCGGGCCGCTTCGGCAGGAGGGCTGGGCGATCGGGACATCATGTTCCTTGACAATTCCGTACACGTACGGATAAAAATCGTACGCGTACGGAATTAGACGGAAACAACAGGCGAGTCGACCCCCCCAAAGGGCGAAATTGCCCGTCAAGGAGAGAGCGATGTCGGAAGGAACCAAGGGACTTTCACGCCGGGATACCTTCATGGCGGCGGCGGTTGCCGCGGCGGGCACCGCCCTGCCCGGGGCAGCGTTAGCGGCAGGAAAGGCCCCGTCGCGCAAAGTCGACGTGGTGGTGATCGGCGCGGGCTTTGCCGGGCTGACCGCCGCGCGCGAACTGGTTCGGGCGGGCAGGTCGGTGGTCGTGCTCGAAGCGGACGGCCGGGTCGGCGGGCGAACCAAGGCGGCCATGCTGGCGGGTGAGCGGATCGACATTGGCGGCCAGTGGGTCGGCCCCAGCCAGACCCGTCTGCTCGAACTGGCCAAGGCCTATGGCGTCACGCCCGTCCCGCAATACACCGAAGGCGACAACCTGATCGACATCGGCGGGCGCAAGGCGCGCTATCGCGGCGAAGTGCCCGGATTGGCGCCAGCCGACCTCGAGGTGTTCGGCGCGGCCGTGGCCCGGCTCGAAGCCGAAGCGGGCCAGATCACCGCGCCGCGTCCATGGCTGGCCAAGGATGCCAAGGTCTGGGATGCGCTGACGGTCGAAACATGGCTTCAGGCCAACGTCCCAAGCGATCCGGCGCGCGAGTTGATCCGCACCCTGATCCGCGCCGTCATGTCGAGCGAGGCGGTAGACGTGTCCTACCTTTGCTTTCTTGGCTACATCGCCTCGGCGGGCGGCCTTGGCCCCCTGATATCGACACGCGGCGGCGCGCAGGACAGCCTGTTTCCAGGCAGCGTATGGCAGATCGCGGCCAAGATCGCTGACGAACTGGGCGGCGCGGTGGTGCTCGACGCGCCGGTTTCGCGGATCGCGCAGGATGAGCGCGGCGTCACCGTATCTTCAGCCAAGGGAGCGTGGCGGACGCAGCGGGTGATCGTCACAGTTCCCCCGGCCATGGCAGCGCGTATCGCCTATGATCCGCCCCTTCCCGCCCAGCGCGACGGGCTGACCCAGCGGATGCCGCTGGGCAGCGTGATCAAGGTGGTTCTCGCCTATGCCCGGCCGTTCTGGCGCGAGCAGGGCCTGTCCGGCATGGTCATTTCCGATCGCACCGATTTCGGCCCGTGGTTCGATCGTGGCACCCCGCTGACCAGGGGCGGCGCGCTGGTCGGCTTCTTCGATGGCGCTCCCGCGCGGCGCTGGGCCGACCGGCCCGCCACTGAACGCCGCGCCAAGGTGATAGAGGATATCGCGCTCTATTTCGGAGACGAGGCGCGCCGCCCGGTCGACTATGTCGAAGAGGTCTGGACCCGCGCGCCGTGGCAGCGCGGGGGCTATGTCTCGGTGCCCGGGCCGGGCGTACTGACCGGCTTTGGCCCCGCCCTGATCGAACCGGTCGGCCGGATTCACTGGGCCGGAACCGAAACGGCCGAGGCCTGGGCGGGCTATATCGACGGCGCGATCCGTTCGGGTGAACGCGCCGCGCGCGAAGTTGCGATGAACGCCTAGGCCCTGTCGCTCCTATCGCGGCAAACAGACGTCACGGTGCTTGCGTGCACGGACGGGCGGTGCAATCCTGAGTCTTGGAAACCGAGGGGGCTGGAGAACCGACATGGCCCTGTTCAGACTGACTGCCGCGGCGATTACCGGCTTTGCCCTGTGGAAGCTGTTCCAGCGCGGCAAGGTGCGCGAGGAGCCGGTGGCCTTCGCCGCCGGTGAAGCCCACGGCCCCAACTTCGCCAAGGTCCGCAATGCCGGTCCGGAGGGGATGCGCAGCGACCCGGTCGATTGGGACAAGGTCGACGAAGCCAGCGACGAAAGTTTCCCGGCGAGCGATCCGCCGGCTTATTGAGGCGACAGTTCCGCCGCCAGCCACGCCACCAGCCACAGCCGCACCGCGCTGGCCAGTCCCGGCGGGACCGGCGCCTTGATCCGTTCCGCATCGATCCGGGCGACCAGCGCGTTGATCGGCACGCCTTGCGCCCCCGCCGCCTGCTTGAGCAGTTCCCAGAACAATGGCTCGAGGCTGATCGAGGTCTTGTGTCCGGCGATCTCGACCGAGCGCTTGCGCGGGGGGTGGTAGGGCGTGGTCATCGCGGCGGGAGATACGAAAATTTTGGGGTGGCCCGCAATATCGCGCGCACCTAAACCCGCGTCATGGCCAACCGATATCAGGCACTGACCGAAAAGGAGAAGGAGACGCTGCGTCTCCTGCTCGGCGGCTACGATGCCAAATCCATGGCCCGGCACCTCGGATTGTCCGTGCACACTGTCAACGAACGGCTGCGCGATGCGCGGCGCAAGATGTCCACATCAAGCAGCCGCGAAGCCGCCCGGCTCTTGCGCGAAGCGGAAAGCGGAACCCCCGAATTTCTGGGGGACAAGCCATTGGGGGCTGCATCGCCACCCGCTACGATGGAAAGCCTGCCGGACCAGTCCGAACGGTCCGGCCATTGGCGCCGGGTCGGCTGGGTGACCGGAGGTGCTATCATGTCGCTTGCCCTGGCCTTTGCCGCTTTCACTTCACTGACCGGCGGAGCGCAAACCGCTGTCACTCCGCCGCCAAGCGCGGCCGAAACCGCGGCGGTCGATGCCGGTCGGCAATGGCTGGCCCTGCTCGATGCCGGGGACTGGAACGCCAGCTATGCCGCAACGGGCTCCGCATTCCGTGCGCTGAACAGCGCGGCGACCTGGGCGACGGTCTCGGCCAGGGTCCGCACCCCGCTGGGCGCGATGCTTTCACGCCAGGTCGCGACGGTCGATTTCGCCCCGGCCCCGCCGCAGGGCTACTGGATCGTCAAGTTCCAGACCCGCTACGCCAACCGCGCCAGCGCGATCGAAACGCTCTCGCTGGCGTGGGAGGACGGGCGATGGAAGGTGACCGGGGTGACGCTCGACTGATCTTCGGGCGGCCAGCCTCAATACATATGCTGGCCGCCGTTGATGCTCATCGTCGATCCGGTAACGAATCCGCCATTCTCGGACGTAAGGAAAGCCACGCCGCGGGCGATTTCCTCGGCCTGGCCAAGGCGGCCGACCGGGATCTTGGCGACGATCTTTTCCAGCACCGGCGGCGGCACGGCGGCGACCATATCGGTATCGATATAGCCCGGCGCGATCGCGTTGACGGTGACGCCGTACTTGGCCCCTTCCTGGGCCAACGCCTTGGTGAAGCCGTGGATGCCCGACTTGGCGGCGGCATAGTTGACCTGGCCGTACTGCCCGGCCTGGCCGTTGATCGAGCCGATGTTGACGATCCGCCCCCAGCCGCGCTCGCGCATCCCCGGGAAGGTCGCCTTGGCCATGTTGAAGCAACCGCCCAGGTTGATGCGCATCACCTCGTTCCAGTCATCGAAGCTCATCTTGTGGAGCACGCCGTCGCGGGTCACCCCCGCGTTGTTGATGACGATGTCGATCGGGCCGTATTGCGCAGCGATGTCGTTGCAATTGTGGATGCAGGCTTCGTGATCGCCGACGTCCCAGCGGATGGCGGGGATTCCGGTGCGTTCGGTGAAGGCGCGCGCCTTTTCCTCGTTCCCGGCATAGTTGGCGATGACCTGGTGGCCCTGCTTTTGCAGACGCCGGCAGATCGCCTCGCCAATGCCCCTGGTGCCTCCGGTAACGATCGCCACGCGCGCCATGCCCAAATCCTTTCCCACGCAGATGATTCCGCTACGGCAAGCTTAGGCAGCACCGGTGGCGCGGGCAAGCGTCGCGCATACGTAAATTGGTAGTAGGTCTTTGGTTTGAGAACGGGATTTGCAGACTCTAGAAGCGGATCTGGGTCCCGACATAGACCGCCTGGTTGTCCTGCTTGCCGTCGATCAGCGGATCGACGCGGTTGCGCTCTGATGAATAGCGCACCCCGGCGGTGACCTTCATGTTGCCGGTCACGCGATAGCTGCCGCCCAGGTCGACGGTCTGGTCGCCCTGGCCCTCGAGGGTGCGCGGGCTGCGTCCGGCGCGGGAGCGCTCGTCCAGCTCGATCCGCGGGGCGAAGCGCGAGGGATCGGACGCGGGGGCATTGGCGATGCTGTAGGCGGCCAGATCGGGCATATCGACCCGGCGCGCATCGGGCTTGGCCCCGCCCTGGGCAAAGGTCTTGTAGCCGCGCGCCGCGCCAAGGCTGTAGGCGGTGGGGGCGATGCTGATCGCCTCGCCTGCCGGAGGAACCCGGCCACGCACCACGATCTGGCGGGTGATCGGCGAATCGATCCGCACCGCGACGGTCAGCGAACGGTCCATCCGCGCCGGCTG
>JAFEEP010000287.1 GCA_018241045.1 Pseudomonadota bacterium
GAAGGAAAGATTCACCATCTGTCGAAGGATGAAATGCTCGACAGCATGGTGACTTTCCTTGCGGCCGGAATGCAGGCCGACGCGGCCTAGCCGCGCTTCTGGCGGCAGGGCCCGGCCCGATCGCCTCTCTTGGCCGGCTACGGCGGTGTCCGGGCAACGGCCTTGGCGGCTTTCCTTACCAGGCTGGGGCCGGCGACGAAGGCGGCCGATCGATCTCGGCGGTCGCCGGGCGCCGTCGCACCGATATGACATCGCTGCCAGCCGACGCGACGTGCCTGCGGCCGGCTCGCAATTATCCATATATGTAATTAGCCGCTGCGGATCAGCTGGGTGATCATGTCCTCGGAATCCGTGCCTGCCGGAAGTCGCGTCCTGCGCGCGCGGTCGGAGGGAATTTCGCGATTTTGTTTCCATCGGTGCACCGCCGCAAGCCGGCTGCTGATTGCACTGTCGAAGAAGTAGGGCGGGCGGGTGAGGGCGTTGACACCCGGATATATTATGCGAATATGTAATTTAAGCGTCCGAATGGCTCGGAAAGGCGATCCGGCAGGCCGCGTTCCCAGGACCGGCCAGGAGCCGGAGCAGGAGGTGGGATGGGCAGTATCCTCGTAACCAAGGCAACCGGAACAACCGGGCGCTACGTCGTCGACGGGGTTGTGAAGCGCGGCGCCGCGGTCAAGGCGGCGTCGAGAAATCCATCGGCCGCGGCGCAGGAGGGCATCGTGCCGGTGCTGTTCGATTGGGATGACCGCTCGACCTGGTCTGCCGCGCTCCAGGGGGTCGATGCCGTTTATCTTGTAAAGCCCGAGTCCGAGGAGGTGATCGCGGTTGTCCGCGACTTCCTCCAGTTGGCCGAGGACTCCGGTGTCGCCAAAGTCGTACTTTTGTCGGAAATCGCCGCCGAGACGCGCGCCGAGGCCGCGGATGAGCGGCGCGTCGAACGGGATATCGAACAAAGCAACCTCGACTACGCCATATTGCGACCCAACTGGTTCATGCAGGACCTAGTCGACGGGCGCTTTTTCGGAGACCTCATCCGTCAGGATGGGATCATCGTGATGACGACCGGGGGCGCGGCAATGTCCTGGATCGACGCCAGGGACATCGCCGCCGTCGCAGTGGAATTTTTGCTCGGTGCGAACTGCGGCAAGCAAGCGTTGACGTTGACCGGCCCGGAGGCGCTTACTCTCGCTCAGCTCACTGACCGCGTCGCGGCCATCGCCGGAGCGACCGTCCAGCCGGTGGAAGAGACGACCGAGGCTGCGGAAGAGCGCCTGAGAAGCTCCGGCGCGCCGGATTCGTTCATCGAGTATTTCTCCAACATCGGACGCAGTATAAAGAATGGCGATACGGCCGTCGTTACCGACGCGGTCGCGCGCATTACCGGCCGGCCGCCACGCGATCTCGATGCCTTCCTGGCCGAACACGCCGCGTCGTTGCAGAGGATTTGACCATGGCGACGACGTCTTCCGAAGCCCAGCTCGCGCGCCAGAACGAGGACTTGCTCAAGCGGCAGGTCGACGCCTGGGCGCGCAACGACATCGACGCGCTCTTGTCGCTCTACCACGACGACATGGTCTATATCGATATGCCGTTTTCGGACCGCCCAGTGCGCGGGAAAGTCCATTTTCGCGAATATATTCAGGGCTATAATGCCCAGTTCGTGTCAGGCACCGTTCAGGTCGAATACGAGAATATTGTCGCCAGCAGCACTTCGGTCGTCGGCGAATTGCGGGTCACGGCACG
Source organism: Pseudomonadota bacterium (assembly GCA_018241045.1). Taxonomy (GTDB): domain Bacteria; phylum Pseudomonadota; class Alphaproteobacteria; order Sphingomonadales; family Sphingomonadaceae; genus Novosphingobium. The sequence continues at coordinate 1,747 of JAFEEP010000287.1, forward strand.
ATACGTCGGCGAGGGAGCACCGAAGGGTGGGGTAGTGATCGCTTGGTGGGTCGTGCTGATCGACACTATCGTCGACGGCAAGGTGACGTCGGAGCATGCTCATTTCGACTCGGTGGCTTTCGCCAAGGCCGTCGAACAAGCCACGACCGGCGCCTGACAAGGCGGGTCGAGGACTGACGCGGCGAGCGGGCGTGAATGATCGGTCTCCCTGCCGTGGATAATTATGTTTTTGTATAATTGCTTGGAAGTGTTATCGTTTTCGGAAAGTCGATGCGCGTAAGCTGGTGTTGATTTCGTCCCGCCTCGTCAGCGGACGGCTGCCCCGAGCCTGTTGAGCATCGCATGGGATACGGGACGCAGGATGCTCGAACTAGAAGTGAATGGAACGAAGCAGCGGGTCGATGTCGATCCGGCCGTGCCGCTGCTGTGGGTTTTGCGCGACAGTCTGGGCCTCACGGGGACCAAGTTCGGCTGCGGCGCGGGGTTATGCGGCGCTTGCACCGTCCATGTGAACGGCGCCGCGGTACGCAGCTGCTCCTATTCGGCCGGGCAGGCCGTGGGCGCGAAAATCACCTCTATCGAAGGGCTCAGCGAAAGCGGGGATCATCCGGTCCAGGCGGCTTGGCGTGATGAGCGCGTGCCGCAATGCGGTTACTGCCAGCCGGGCATGATCATGGCCGCTGCCGCCTTGCTGAAAAACAATCCCTCGCCGAGCGATGACGAGATTGCCCAGGGGGTCACCAACATCTGCCGCTGCGGCACTTACAATCGTATCCGCAAGGCGATCCGCAGTGCGGCCGAAAGCGGGAAGGGCGGCCAATGAAGGATCCTGTTCTCACCCGGCGGGGTTTCGTCACCGGGGCGCTGGTGACCGCGGCCGGCGTTAGCTTCACGCTCTCGCTGGCCGGCTGCAAGGGTGCCACGAAGGTCTCTGATGGCCGCGAACCGGGGGTCGAACTCCTCTCCTGGATCGTGATCCATCCCGACAACAGCGTAACGCTGCGCGTGCCGCAGACCGAGATCGGACAGGGCGCCTCGACCACGATCCCGCAGATGCTGGCCGAAGAGCTCGAGCTC
>JAFEEP010000288.1 GCA_018241045.1 Pseudomonadota bacterium
CCAGGCTTGGCAGGCGAGGCGCTGGCCGGGTTGGGCTTTGAGGACTTTGAGGACGCGGCTTTCGCCGGCCAGCGGTTCGCTCAAATGCTCGGCGCCGCTTTCCACCGTCACGAGGCAGGTGCCGCAGCGCGCGTGGCCGCCGCAGCGGTGGGTGAGCTCCACGCCCGCGCGGGTGGAAGCGGCCAACAGGGCCACTTCGCGCTCGCATTCGGCATGGCCCTCCTTCTTGGGGGTCTTGAACGAAAGCGTGAACATGGGTGATCCAATTCAAAAAGGCGGTAAACAACGGCCCGAGGCAAAACCCAAGGCGAGCCAAGCTCCATTCTAAACGGAATCCGAAGCGAAAAGCCGATCAACTGTGATGAACGCTGATGAACGCCGATGCTTTATCAGCGTTCATCAGCGTTCATCACAGTTACTTTCCATTTTTGCCCCAGTCTTGCCGCAACGCCCCTTCGGGCGCGCGATCATCCTTCGGCGTCACACCCAGGCGTTTCCAGATGGCGTCCAGGTCCACGGTTTCGGGATGCTCGGCCCAGGCGTCGTAGAGGGGAACGAGGACGGGCTTGGTCAGTGCCGAATCGCCTTGGGCGAGCAGGCGACGGATATCGTCGTGGCTCGCGATACCGCCCGCGGCGAGCATGGCGCGAAGCGCGTCGAGAAGCGTCTGCTTGCCGCCGCTCGCTTCGCGGATGCGAAGATCCGCGACGAAGCAGAACAACGCGCCGCCCCAGTAAGTGCGGCCCCAGGTGGGCGTGCGATCGAGGCCGCGATCTTCCGCTTGGGGCTGGCCCTGGGGCAACTTGCTCCGCAGATCGTCCCAGAAGGCCTCTGCCGTTTCGCGCCCTTCGCGCAGGCGCAGCAGCGGCTCCAGGTAGGTGGGGATGCCCTCTTCCAGCCAGTGATGGTCGCGCTCCAGATCCGGCAGCGCGGTGTGGATCAATTCGTGGGTGAGGACCCAGTCCTCGGTGACATCTTCGTCGGACACGCGCTGACCCAGGAGCACGACGATGGCCGCGCCGCCTTCGCCGCGCGTGCTGCCGAAGAGCACGCCACTCCCTTGCCCCACGGGCAGCAGGAACACGGCCGTCCAGGGCAAGGGCAGGCGCCCGTAGGCGTCTTCCAGCGCGGAGGCGGCGGTCTTGAACCAGCGGGATTGCTGGCTGGAGCTGATGGGCAGGTTCTCATCCGGCGCGATGGCCGCGATCACGCCGCCCTTCGCCGCGAAGCGCGTGAGGCTGAACGCGCCGAACGCCGCCTCGGGCCCACCATCCAGATCGTCCACGCGCGTGGCGTAGGACGGCCCCGGGCCGAGGCCCGAGACGAAGCTCAGGCCCGGCGGTGTGTCCACCACGAGCCGCGCCGCGCGCCCAGGCAAGAAAGTCTCAGGCCTCAGGAGCCACACGCGCGGACGGAAGAGAAAGCCGGTTCCAAAGGGCCGAACGCCGCTTCGACGCGCGCGCGACGCGGCCCCGAGATCGAAGGTCCAGCGCAGGTGCGCGCCGCGCGCCTCCGCGTCCGCCACCGGCCACCGGCCGCCACCGCCAGGGACGGCGCGCCACTGGCCTGCCGACTCAACCTCGACGCCGCTCAGGAAGGGCGCGGCGGCGGGGTCCACCATGAAGGCGTCCGCGTCGCCCGGCGCGAAGCGCGCCTCCACCGCGAGACGCCGCCCATCTGCCGCCAGCCGCGCGTGGATATCCCAGGCGGGCGCTCCGGCCCACAGCATCGCGGAGGCGGACAGGAACGCGCAGAGGAGCTTCATGCGGGCGCCTTCAAATGGGCCTTGGCGAGCTGGAGGAACCTCGCGCGGGCCGCCGCGTGGTCCACGATGGGCGCGGGGTAGTCGAGCCGGCGGCCCGCCTTCCAGGGTTCATGGATCCACCTCGCGTCGAGGGACGCGAGCTCGGGCACGAAGCGCTTCACATAGGCGCCATCGGGATCGAATTTCTGGCCTTGGAGGATGGGATTGAAAACCCGGAACCAGGGCTGCGCGTCGCAGCCGCAGCCCGCGCTCCACTGCCAGCCCAGGTCGTTGATGGCCCAGTCGCCATCGGTGAGCCAGGCCAGGTAGTGGGCTTCGCCCATGCGGAAATCCAGAGCCAGATGCTTGGCGAGGAAGCTGGCGGCGATCATGCGCGCGCGGTTGTGGACGAAGCCCGTCTCCCGAAGCTGCCGCGCCGCCGCGTCCACCGCCGGATAGCCGGTGCGGCCCTCCTTCCACGCGGCGAACAGGGCCTCGTCCCGCGACCAGGGGAAGGCTTCGAACTCGGAACGGAAGGGCTTCTCCAGGAGATCCGGCCGCTCGCGCAGCCAGTGATAGGCGAACTCGCGCCACAGAAGCTCTCCGCGGAATCGGCGCGCCGCTTCGCCATGGCCGCGGACCGCGTTCCACACGGTCCGGATCGAGAGCGTGCCGAACTTCAGATCCTGGCTGAGGCGCGAAGTGCCATCCTGGTCCAGGCGATCTCGGCTGATGGAGTAGCCGCCGAGAGCCTCGTCCACGAAGCGCTTCAGGCGCGCCCGGGCCGCGCGCTCGCCGCCTTCGAGGACTTCGGGATTACGCCGCAGGCCCAGCGATTCGAGGGAAGGCGCCGGAACGGTTTCCACCCGCGCCAGATCCGTCGGGGGCGGCGGCAGCCGCTTGGGCGCGGGTAGCGGTGTCTCCACGAGGACGCGCTGCTCGAAGGCCCGCGCGAAGGGCGTGAACACCGCGTGCAGGCGGCCGTCCCCAGTCCGCACGGTGCCTGGCGGCGCGAGCGTCTCGCCCTCGTGCAGCTCGAACGGCACGCCCTGGCGGCCCAACGCCCCCGCGATGCGCAGGTCGCGCGCCACGCCCACCGGCTCGCTCCAGCGCGAGGCCAGCACGCGATCCGCCTTCCACAGCGTGGCGAGGCGCGGCACCACCTCCACGCTGCGGCCTGGGACGATGAACAGCTTCGAGCCGAGGCGCGTGAGGTTGGCTTCCAGGCTCCGCAGCGACTCCAGCAGGAATTGGACGCGGTGCGGAAGTCCGCGCGCCCGCGCCGGGGCGAAGAAGTGGGGATCGAGGACGAAGAGGCAGATGAGGTCTCCGCCCGCGTCCAGCGCGGCCGCGAGCGGCGCGTGATCGGTCACGCGGAGATCCTTCCCGCGGAACCAGATGAGCGCGCGGCCCATCCTAGGCCGGGCCTTCCGCCATGGCGAGGTGCCAGAGGTTGGAGGGGTTGGCGTCCAGGAGCCAACTGGAGACAAGCGGCTTCTGCGTCCAGGCGCCTTCTTCCATTTCCATGTCGAGCTGCCCCGGCCCCCAGCCCGCGTAGCCGAGGTAGAGGCGGTACTTGGCGTCGGGATTCTGAAGCAG
>JAFEEP010000289.1 GCA_018241045.1 Pseudomonadota bacterium
CGACCAGTCGATCCCGGCGAGCTTGTCGTGGATCAGCGCATCGGCGGTGGCGGTGTCGGGCACGCGCAAGAGGGCTTCGGCCAGGCACATCAGGGCGATGCCTTCATCGGTGCCGAGGCCGTAGGTCTGCAGGAAGGCATCGAGCCCGCTGGCCTTGTGCGCCCGTGCCCCTTCGACCAGTCGTGCAGCTATTGCGCGAGCCGCGTCATGGGCTGCGCTCGCCGGTGCGGCCTGGCGCAGGCGTTCGGCGATGCAGCTCTCCTCGTCCATGCGATAGGCGAGACGAAGGGCGGTGCGATCAAGCAGAGCGGGCAAGCGGGGTCTCCACGGGAAGGGAATGACCCGCCCCTAGCACTGGTTGCAGCGGAAACCAATCGCGCGCGCTGCGCCGCGTCAGGCGGTGTCGCGGCGGATTGCCTCGGGCTGCATGATCAAGCTGTCGGTGTCGTTGCCAGCGATCCGCGCGAACAGCATTTCCACCATCGCCCGCGCGCCGTCGGCAACGTGCTGGCTGATCGTGGTCAGGCGCGGCACGGTCTGTTCGGCAAATGGCAGATCGTCGAACCCGGTGACCGCGACCTTGCCAGGCACGGCCATGCCCTGGTCAATCAGCGCGCGCACCGCGTGCATCGCGACCAGGTCGGAGACGGCGGCGATCCCGTCGATCTGTCCTCCGACGCGGGCGACATGGGCGATGATGTCATTGGCCATGTCATCGGCGGCGATATGCACGGGCAGGACGATCGGCGCGTCCAGTCCGGCGGCGGCGCAGGCGTCCTGAACGCCAAGGTAGCGTTCGCCAAACTCGATCGCGCTGGTATCGCCCAGGAACGCGATCTTGCGGCAGCCGCGCCCGACCAGGATTTCACCGGCCATCCGCCCACCGGTGCGATTGTCGACCCCGACGGTGCACTGCTTCTGACCGGGCTTGTGGCTGCCCCAGACCACCATCGGGCGGTAATAGTCGGCCACCCGCTCAATCGTTTCGAACTCGGTCGACTGGCCGATCAGCACGACGCCGTCGAGCATTCCCGATTCGACGATCCGCTCCAGCCAGTCCTCCGCATCGGGAATGACGCGGCTGAGCATGATGTCATAGCCATTCTCGGTCAGCGCATCGGCAAGGTGGCCAAGGATGGTCATGAAGAACGGGTCAGACAGGTGCTGCCGCCGCTCGTGCCCCAGAGGCACGACAATGCCGATCACGCGGGTTTCCTGCACCCGCAGCCGTCGCGCCATCTGGTTGGGACGAAAGCCATGTTCGCGGGCGATTGCCTGGATTCGCTCACGCGTCTCCTTGTTGACCAGCGTCTTGTTGGCCAGCGCACGCGAGACGGTGCCGGCCGAGACGCCAGCCATCCGCGCCAGTTCGGCGATGTTGCGGATGCGTCCGGGGGGCGGGGTGGAGCTTGTCATCGGCCTTCGAAATTCTTGTCACGATCCGGTCGGAACCGGGGCGGGCATCTGATGGGCGTGAGGTGGCACACCTGTCAACCATTCGCGCTGCAAGCGCGAAGGCAGCGGCACCAACCGATCAGCCGAGTGCCCTGCGTCCCAACGCAATCGCGCCGGTTATTCCGGCATCATCGCCCAATGCGGGGGCGACGATATAGCGTTCGAGCCCGGGGTCGATCTGCGGCGCCTTGACGTAGCCCGCCAACCGGGCCTCGGTCGCGCGGCGCAGCGCGGGGATCAGACCCGGGCTTTTCATCACCCCGCCGCCAAAGATCAGCCGGTCGGGCATATGCAGCAGGACGAGGTTGGCGGCGAGCACGGCGAGGTAGCTCGCGATCAGGTCGATCGCCGCGGGATCGCCCAGGTCGGACAGGCTGCACCCCCAACGCGCGGCGATGGCCGGGCCGCTTGCCAGCCCCTCAAGGCAGTCGCCGTGATAGGGGCAATGGCCCGCGAAGGGATCTGCTGTGGGGTCGTGTGGCAGCGGGATGTGGCCGCTTTCGTAGTGGGAAAAGCCCATCAACGGCTTGCCCGCGCGCACCACCCCGCTGCCGATTCCGGTTCCGACGGTGGTATAGGCGACCGTGGTGCAGCCTTTCCCGGCGCCCGACTGCCATTCCCCCAGTGCGGCGCCGTTGACGTCGGTTTCGACCACGATCGGCGCGCCGAACCGGCCAAGCACATCGTGGAACCGCGCACCCGACCAGCCCGGCTTGGGCGTGGTGGTAAAGGTGCCATAGGTGGACGAGGTGGGATCGATGTCGATCGGGCCGAAGCTGGCGACCCCGAAGCCCGCGATCGGGCCATGCGCGGCGGCGGCGGCATCGAAGAAGGCGGCGACCTGGGGGAAGCACTCGTCGGGGGTGAGCGTGGGAATCCGCGCGCGATCGAGGATCGTGCCGTCCTCGGTAGCGATCGCCGCGATGAACTTGGTTCCGCCCGCCTCGATGGCCCCGATCAGTCGCTGGCCCATGTTCTGCATCCTCCTGCTACCCAGCGGCCTGTTGGCACGCGGCGCGGCGTGCGGCAACTGCCTTGCAATCGAATGTTGGCGATGGGCGGTGATTAGAAGCGCAGGGCGTAGGTTGCGATGGTACCGAGGCCGATGGCGATTCCGAATGGAAGCTGAGCGGACTTGTCAGGCCGCATCGAGAAGGTCGTCTTGCCGCTCAACCGGCGCCAGATCAGCCAGACCAGGACCAGCGCGAGTCCGCACAGGGCGATCATCGCGCCCAGCGCCGCGCCTTGCTTTATCGGGAACCAGGCCGCGCAGGCGGCGTAGAACTTGCCGTCACCCCCACCGACCCAGCGGACCGCGAACAGCGCCATGCCGATCAGCAGCGCCAGCGCGGCATGAGCGGCGTGCCAGCCAAGACCGGTGATTCCGGCTTCGTGGAACCCGAAGCCCAGGCCCACCAGCAGCAGCAAGCCTGAGAGCAGGTTAGGGATCACGCGGCTGCGGGCGTCGGACACCATTGCAATGATGCAAGCCAATGCCAGAGTGCCGCCGAAGATAGCTTCGACGACACTCATGGCAAAGGCGCCCCGAGGGTCTGCCCTCCGTGACCTCGCATCAAGGCCGTGTGGCCCGAATCTGGTTGAACTTGACGGTGCGCGGCGTCGGCTTGTCATCGACGACGGGCGCGGCAGGCTTCGCAGCCTTGGCGCCCTTGCCGATCGTCGCATCGAACGTTTCCTCGACCGAGCGGATGTCGACCGCCGGGTGCAGCTTGTTGCGGGCGATCACCATGGCGGTGCGCACCGGTCCCTTGCTCTGGACCGGTGCGGCGGTCTGGATGAAGAACTGGTTGGCCCC
>JAFEEP010000028.1 GCA_018241045.1 Pseudomonadota bacterium
AAGCGCCCCGCCCCGCTCGGCTGGTTCGCGCGGGCCTTCCCGTGGATCTTCTATGCGATCGCGGCAGGCTTCGCGCTGGTCCACCTGACCAACTACCCCAGCTTCAGCCTGCTGGCCGTGCCGCTCGTCCTGCCGCAGTTGTGGGCGGCGCTGGTGCTGGGCTACCTGCGCCAGCGCGTCGGCCTGATCCCGGGTATCCTGGCCCACATGACCGCCAATGCCTGCTCGATCGGCCTGGCGCTGGCCGGGGGCTAGATCAGGACGGCGGTGCCGGACGTCGCGACCATCAGCATCGAGCCGCTCGATCCCAGCACCTCGTAGTCGATATCGACGCCGATTACCGCGTTGCCGCCCAGCGCGGCGGCCTGGCTTTCCATTTCTTCAAGCGCCTGCTTGCGCGCACGGGCCAGAACGTCCTCGTAGGAGCCCGAGCGCCCGCCGACGATGTCGCGCACGCTGGCGAACAGATCGCGGAAGATGTTCGCGCCGACGATCACCTCGCCCGTAACGATGCCGAGGTATTTCTGGACCTGGCGGCCCTCGATCGCGTTGGTGGTGGTGGAAATCATCGCAGGCTCCCTTGTGGTCAACACGCCGAGATAGGAAACCCCGGCGCGCTGCCAAGGTCAACCCAGGCCGAGCGCCGCCTTGTAGGTATCAAGCAGCATTTCCATCTCGGCGCGGTCGTCGGGCTTCATCTTCCGCAGGCGGACGATCTGGCGCATGATCTTGCTGTCATAGCCCACCGCCTTGCCCTCGGCATAGACGTCCTTGATGTCGTCGGCGATGCCCTTCTTTTCTTCCTCAAGGCGTTCGATGCGCTCGATCAGCAGGCGCAGGCGGTCGTCGGTGGCATCGGCCATTTCGGGAAAGCTCCGGTTGTTTGAGAATCGGTTGCCGCGCTCTTAGGGGGCAGGGGCGTTCTTCTTCAAGCTCTCCGCCATGCGATCCATCTGCTCTGGCGTCGCTTCCCTGTGGAAACGTACCTTCCACTCCGCCGTCGGCATCCCGTGGATGATCTCGCGCGCCTGTTCCTTGTCGAGCGGCGCGCCCGCGTCTCGAATCCAGTCGGCCAGGCAATTGCGGCAGAACCCGGCCAGACCCATCAGGTCGATGTTCTGCGCGTCGTGGCGGTGGCGCAAATGGCGCACCAGACGGCGAAAGGCTGCTGCCGCTACGGCATCGTCGAGCGCCTCAAGGCGATCACCGGGGTCCACATTCGTATTTTCAGAGCAGCTCATGGGTCTAGTCCTTGGTCTTTCGCCGCCCCTTTGCCATAGGGATCGTGTTTTCTCCACTCAGGTGGAGTTCGCATCACCGGCCCGATGATGCCAACCAATGTAAGGACAATCCCTTGGCCAAGATCGACCCGCGCGGGCGCAAAGTGAAAATCCTCGCCACGCTTGGCCCGGCCAGCCGTACCCCCGAGATGATCGCGAAACTGATCCATGCCGGGGCCGACGCCTTTCGCGTCAACATGAGCCACGGCGACCACGAAACGCACGCCGCGACCATCGCCGCGATCCGCGGGGTGGAGAAGGAGCTTGGTCGGCCGATCTGCGTGCTGTGCGATCTGCAGGGCCCCAAGCTGCGGGTCGGTCAGTTCAAGGACGGCAAGGCGGTGATCCGCCATTCGGGCCACTTCACCTTCGACCGCGATCCGACCCCGGGCGATGAAACCCGCGTCTGCCTGCCCCACCCCGAGCTGTTCGGCATTCTCAAGAAGGGCCAGCGCCTGTTGATCGACGACGGCAAGCTGCGGCTGAAGGTGATCGAAGCGGACGAGAACCATATCCTCTGCACCGCCGAAGTTGGCGGGGTGATCTCCGACCGCAAGGGGGTCAATGTGCCCGACGCGGTGGTCCCGGTTCCGGCGCTGACCGATAAGGACCGCCGCGACCTGGCCTTTGCCTTGACCCACGGCGCCGACTGGATCGCCCTGTCCTTCGTCCAGCGGCCCGAGGATGTGGCCGAGGCGCGCAAGGTGATGGGCGGATCGCAGACCGCGCTGATGGCCAAGATCGAAAAGCCCGCGGCGATCAACCGGCTGAGCGAGATCATCGAACTGTCGGACGGGATCATGGTTGCGCGCGGCGACCTGGGGGTTGAACTCAATCCCGAGGAGGTACCCCCGCTGCAGAAGCGCATCGTCGAAAAGACCCGCCGTTCGGGCAAGCCGGTAGTGGTCGCGACGCAGATGCTCGAATCGATGATCGAAAGCCCCGCTCCGACCCGGGCCGAGGTCTCCGACGTCGCCAACGCGGTCTATGACGGGGCCGATGCGGTGATGCTCTCGGCCGAGACCGCGAGCGGCGCCTGGCCGGTGGAGGCGGTGACGATCATGCATCGCATCGCGGCGCAAGTCGAAGACGATCCCGCCTATGCCAGCCGGGTCCATTTCACCGAAGTTCGCCCCGATGCGACGACCGCCGATGCGCTGGCCCTGGCCAGTGCGCGGATCGCCGAGACGGTCAACGTGACGGGGATCATCGTCTTTACCGGATCGGGATCGACCGCTCGGCGCGTCGCGCGCGAACGGCCCGCAGTGCCGATGCTGGTGCTGACCCCGTCGCAGAAGATCGCCCGCCGCCTTGCGCTGCTGTGGGGTGCCCATCCGGTCAACACCAAGGACATCGGCAGCTTCGAGGAGATGATCGCCAAGGGCAAGCGCATGGCGCTGCGTCACGGTTTCGGCACCGCGGGGTCCAAGCTGGTCGCGCTGGCCGGGGTGCCCTTCGGCACGCCGGGATCGACCAACCTGCTCCATGTCGTGACGCTTTCGGGCGACGAACTGAGCAGGCATCATGCCTGACCTCGGTGCGCCGCAAGTGCGCAACGGCGATCATTGCGTGGTCGTTGCCGGGACGCACAAGGGCCGGGCTGGCGTGGTCGAGGACTGGAAGCTGAGCAAGACCGGCCACGCCACGATCACCGTGCGCGAAGCATCGGGCGAGCGGTTCAAGACCCTGGCCCGCAACGTTCAGGCGAAATAGATCGCTCTCTTGCTTTGCCGCGCGGCCTTGCTAGGGGCAACTGCCCCTTGAGGAGTTGTCGATGCGTACCGACTGGACCCGCGACGAAATCGCCGCGCTGTTTGACCTGCCCTTCACCGAACTGCTGTTCCGCGCCGCGCAGGTGCACCGCGCCCATCACGCCCCCGATCAGGTCCAGCTCTGCACCCTGCTGTCGATCAAGACCGGCGGCTGCCCCGAGGATTGCGGCTATTGCGCGCAGTCGGTCAAGGCTGACAGCGGCGTCGAGGCGACCAAGCTGATGGACGTGCGCGAGGTTCTGCAATCGGCCGCCCAGGCCAAGGATGCCGGATCGCAGCGCTTCTGCATGGGCGCCGCATGGCGCAACCCCAAGGACCGCGATATGCCCGCGATCGTCGAGATCGTGAAAGGCGTGCGGGCGATGGGCATGGAAACCTGCATGACGCTGGGAATGCTGACCCCCAAGCAGGCGGGAATGCTGGCCGAGGCGGGGCTCGACTACTACAACCACAACATCGACACCTCGCCCGAACGCTATGGCGATATCATCACCACCCGCAGCCTCGATGAACGGCTCGAAACGCTGGACCACGTCCGTTCGGCCGGGATCAACGTCTGCTCGGGCGGGATCGTCGGGATGGGCGAAACCCGGGCGGACCGGGTCGCCTTCATCCACACCCTCGCCACCCTGCCGCGTCATCCCGAAAGCGTCCCGGTCAACGCGCTGGTGCCGATCCGGGGGACGGTGCTGGGCGATATGCTGGCCGACACGCCGCTCGCCAAGATCGACGATATCGAGTTCGTGCGCACCGTCGCGGCGGCGCGGATCACCATGCCCATGTCGATGGTCCGCCTATCCGCCGGTCGCGAATCGATGAGTGAAAGCACCCAGGCGTTGTGCTTCATGGCCGGGGCCAATTCGATCTTCACCGGCGACCGCCTGCTGACCGCGGCCAATGCCGGCGATGATGCCGACGCCGCGCTGTTCGACAAGCTGGGCCTTGCGCCGCTGGAAGGCGCGGAACCGCTGCGCGCCTGCGCAGCGCAGACGGTTTGACGCCTGTTTCATGAAGTGAAACAGGGCAACACCAGCCCGCTCCCCCGGCCCGACCACCCACAGGGTACCATAAACGGGTGGTCGGGCCGGGGGAGCGGGCTGGTGTTGCTTCCACGTCAGTGGACCAAAATCTAACTTCTCGCGCCGAACAGGGCCGAGCCGACCCGCACGTGGGTTGCGCCCAGCATTACCGCGGTTTCGAAATCGTCGCTCATCCCCATTGAGCGGTCGCGCAGGCCGTGGTCGGCGGCGAGCTTGTCGAGCAGCGCGAAGAACGGCGCGGGCTCGATCCCCAGCGGCGGGACGCACATCAGCCCGATCACGTTGAGATCGGCCCCGCGCGCCTGTGCCAGCAGCGCAGGCAGGTCCGCAATCGCGCAGCCGCCCTTCTGCTCCTCTGCGCCAATGTTGACCTGAACGAAACAGGGCAGGTGCCGTCCCGCCTTGTCCATCGCCCGGGCCAGCGCCGTGACGAGCGAGGGACGGTCGAGCGAATGGATGCAGTCGAACAGCGCAACCGCTTCGTCCGCCTTGTTCGATTGAAGCTGGCCGACAAGGTGCAGCGACAGATCGGGATGGGCCTCGCGCAGGGCGGGCCACTTGGCCGCCGCTTCCTGCACCCGGTTTTCCCCAAACAGGCGCTGTCCTGCGGCGATCAGCGGCATGATCGCCTCTGCGGGGTGAGTCTTGCTCACCGCGATCAGCGCCACATCATCGGCTGAGCGGCGGGCGATCTTCGCGGCGTGAGCGATGCGGTTGCGAACGTCGGACAGGGCAGTGGCTGGATCGGTCATGGCGCGCTGCTATAGCGGGGCGATGGCGCGATTGAAGCCCCCCTCCCCCTCTAAAGTACGGACGAAAGTCTGGATCATTTCGGACGCGCGCAACGACGCCGGGCTGGAACGCGCCCTTGCCAAGCTGCCGCGCGGGAGCGGATTGATCTTTCGCCATTATCACCTGTCCGCAATCGAACGTCGCGCGCGTTTTGCCGCACTGGCGCGCCTCGCTCGCAGGTACGGCCATGTGGTCGCTCTGGCGGGCGACGCCCGAACCGCGCGCCGCTGGGGTGCCGACCTGGCCTATGGCTCGCCCGATGCACTCGCCGGAGGGCCAGCATTGCCCCGCCTCGTCACGGTCCATTCGTTGCATGAACTGGCCCGCGCCCGCCGCGCCGATGCGGTGCTGCTCTCTCCGGTCTTCGCCACGCGCTCGCACCCCGGCGCGCGCGCGCTTGGTCCGCTGCGTTTTCTCCTGATCGCCGCCCATGCCTCGGCCCCGGTGATCGCGCTGGGCGGGATGAACGCCCGCGCAGCGCACCGCCTGAAATGGCCAAACTGGGCCGCGATCGATGCCTTTTGCGGCGAAGCGACTCGTTGGAATCCCGCCGATTCTTGACGCGGAGTCATGCCCAGGCGCATAATGCCCGCCGAGACTAGGGGAGCATGATGGCGACACGACCGATTTCTGCCGGGCAACGCGGCGCGCGGGTTGACTGGCGCGCAGCGATGCGGCGCGCGGTGCGGCGCAGCGCCGAGATCGGCGGGGCGCTGCTGCTCGGCGCGGGCATGGTGTTCTTCACCCTCGCGCTGCTGAGCTATCACCAGACCGACCCCAGCGCCTCGACCGCGGCGGCGGGACCGGCGCAGAACTGGATGGGCGGGCTGGGTGCCTGGGTGGCCGAGCGCGCGCTGTTCCTCTTCGGCCCGGTCTCGGTCCTGTTTCTGCCCTTGATGTACGTCATCGCGCGCAAACTTTGGCGCTTGGTCGAGGAGGACGATCAGGACCTGCCCCACGCCAACCACGCCTGGTGGCGACCGATCGGCCTGCTCCTGTTCGCCATGGCGCTGCTATCGACCGTGCTGTCGCTGATCGTCACCGAGACGCGCGGCTCCTTCCCGGCGACCTTCGGTGGTATTTCCGGCTTGCTCGGATCGAGCGGGATCCGCTGGCTGGCTGGACAATTG